>NZ_JBVHLF010000005.1:0-34051 GCF_055559155.1 Kitasatospora sp. NPDC024654 | reverse complement strand
GCTCCGTGTTGTGCAAGCGGACGGGTCGTGATGTGCCGCCCACCCCGATGGCGTTGCGGGGGGCACCTCGGGGGGGGGGGGGGGGGGGACGGGGGGGGGGGGGGGGGGCGCCCCCCCCCCCCCCCCGGCGCCCGGTGGCGCCGGCCGAGTGGGCGGTCAGGTGGCCGGGTCGGTGGCGTCGCCGAGGACGGTGGGGAGGCCGGAGAAGGTGAACGCGGCCTGACCGGTGCCGTCCACGGCCTTGCTGAGCCGGTCGCGGTCACCGGCGCCGAGCTCGGGGAGGGCGTCGAGGTCGAACCAGGCGACCTCCAGGGACTCGTCGTCGTTCACCCGGGCCTCGCCGCCGACCGCGCGGCAGCGGAAGGTGAGCTCGATGTACTGGGTCCGGTCGCCGTTCTGGTAGGTGACCGGCGGGGAGACGCTCACCGAGGCCAGCAGCTCCGGGACGGCGATCACGCCGGTCTCCTCGAAACACTCGCGGACGGCGGCGTCGGCCGGCTGCTCGCCGGGGTCGATGATGCCGCCGGGCAGCGCCCAGAGACCGGTGTCCGCCCGCCGACCGAGCAGCAGGCGGCCCGCGTCGTCCAGCACGACGACGGAGGAGCAGGTGAGCCAGAGCGGGCGGGTGCCGACCAGGGCCCGCAGTTCCACCAGGAAGGGAGGGATAGCCATGCGCCCGACCCTATGCCGGGTGGTGGGCCGGGAGGAGGGTGGTGGGTCGGGACCGGTGGTCCGGCCGCACTAGGGTGGCGGAGTGGAGCTGACCATGATTGACGTCGCGCCGGGTGCCCCGGGGCTGGAGCGGGACGTCGCACCGCTGATCCGGCTGCTGCGCCCCGGGATGGGCGCCCGCGAGTTCGCCGCCTACGCCGCCGAGGCCCAGGAGCAGGGGCTGGTGTTCACCGGGGCGTTCGACGAGCACGGACGCTGTGTCGCGGTCGCCGCGCACCGGATCCTGACCACCAGCCGGGGCCGGCTGCTCCTGGTGGACGACCTGGTCACCACCCCCGACCTGCGTTCCACGGGGGTGGGCGCGCGGCTCTTCGAGGAGCTGGAGATCCGGGCCCGACGGGCGGGTTGTGTACGGATCGAACTCGACTCCGGGGTGGCGAACCATGGTGCGCACCGCTTCTACCACGCCCGCCGGATGGCGATCGTGGCGTTGCACTTCTCGCACGATCTGTCGTAGCCGGTGGATCGGGGCCCGGGAGTCAGACCTCGTCGGGGCCGGTGAAGCCCGGGGAGGTGTAGCCGGGGGAGGTGAACTCGGCGGGGGCCGCGGGGGGTGTCGCCGCGGGGCTGGTGAAGCCGGGGCTGCCGTAGCCGCCACCGGTGTAGCCGGGGGAGGTGAACTCGGCGGGTCGGGGAGTCGGTGCCGGGGTCCGGGGGGCGGCCGGTTCGGCGTCCAGGTTGGCCAGCAGGTAGGGCAGCAGGCCGCGTTCGCGGAGTGCGGCGAGCCAGGCGGTGCGGGCCTCGGCGACCTCGGCGCGCAGCTCCGGGTCCTCGCCGTCCGGGCCTGCCGCGCTGTCGCGCAGCGCGGTGAGCACCAGGCCGACCAGGCCGACCAGCAGTGAGCCGGCCGCCAGCGCGGCGGCGGCCCAGCCGGCCAGCAGCACCGCGTGCGCGTAGCCGAGCCGGGGGTCGGCGGCCTGCAGGGCGTAGCCGAGCAGCAGCAGGACCACCGCCGCACCCGCGGTCAGCAGCGGGACCAGCACGGTGAGCACCGGCCACGGCCCGCCGCCGCCGTTCGCGGGGTGCAGCTGGGCGAGCAGCTCGCGGACCGGCCCCTCGGCCGCGGGGGCGTCCACCTCGGCCCGGGGCGGTGCGGACTGCCGCAGTCCGGCTCGCAGCTCGGTGTAGTGGCGGTACTCGTCGGCGGCCGCGCGGGCGATGGTGTCCTGCTCGGACAGTGCTCTGGTGCGCAGCTGCTCGGAGGTCGGCCCGGTGTCGCGCTCGTGCAGCGCGGTGCGGATGGCGTGGTCGCGCAGTGCCGCGTCGAGGGTCCGGCCGAAGTCCGGTCGGTCCTCGGCGCGCAGACGCGGGGTGTAGGTCATGACGACCCCGTTCGCTCCGTCAGGGACGTGGACGGCCCACCGGTGGACGGCGTCGCGCGGGGTGGGCGTGACGGCCCGGGAGTGGGTGTCCTCGATGGTAGGGGTGCGGGTGGGGTCGGTACAGGTGATTTGACGTCAGATGACCTGCCTGTCCGCTCAGTCCACCGGAAGCCGGGCGACCAGCAGCTTGCCCTCCATGGTGACCCCGCCGTCCATCGCCACCGCCAGCTCGTCCGCGTAGATGTACGGGCCGGGCACGTACGGCGGCTCGCCGCTGTCCGCGTTGGCCTCACCGGTGAGGTAGGGGATCGGGCTGTGCCCGTGCACCACCCGGTGCCCGCCGTAGGTGGCGAGCAGCTCGCCGGCCGCCATCGGGCCGGCCGCGCCACGGAAGGCGAAGCGCTTGGTGAACCGGCGGAAGGCGTCCCACCACTCGTCCGCGCCCTCGTCCGCGAGCAGGTCGTGGACGGCGTCGTTGACCTCGTCGATCGAGCTGCCGAACTCCAGGTAGGCGGTGGTGTCCGAGTGCAGCAGCAGGTGGTCGTCCTCCAGCGCGATGGCCGGCAGCCGCTTGAGCCAGCTGATGTGGTGGCCCTGCAGCCGTTCCAGGTCCTGCTGCTGCCCGCCGTTGAGCAGCCAGGCGGCCCGGAACGAGGCGGTGCCGGCGGTGGACTGCACCGGCTCGTCGCCGTAGCGGTGCGCGCCCAGGAAGAGCAGTTCGTGATTGCCCATCAGGGCGCGGCAGTAGCCGCCGGCCGCGGCGGCCTCGGCGGCCAGCTGCATCACCAGGTCGATCACCCCGATGCCGTCCGGGCCGCGGTCGGTGAAGTCGCCGAGGAACCAGACCCGGGCCCGGCCGGCCGACCAGTGGCCCTCGGAGTCCACCAGGCCCTGCTGGTGCAGCGCGGTGAGCAGCTCGTCGAGGTAGCCGTGCACGTCGCCGACCACGTAGAGCGGGCCGACCGGCTCGGGGTCGGTGGCCTGGGCCGGCACGGTGGCCGCGTAGGGGTTGTCCTCGAGGCTGAGCGGCGGGCCCAGCTCGATGGTCGGCGGGTCGTCGGCGGTCCGCGCGACCGGCTGGAACGGCGGGTACCCGGCGGCCTGCGGGGCCTCGTGCCCGGCCACCGGCCAGTGCTGCTCCAGGTAGCGGGCGCCGCCGTAGCCGTGGAAGGCGGCGTCCGGCTCGTCGGGCTGGTCCTCCGGCGAACCCGGGTACTCCTGAGGCTGGTTGGGCTCGAAGTACGAGCCGTACGGCAGCACGTCGAGGTCCTGGTGCGGGTGGGGGCCCGTGTGGTGCGGTTCAGGCCCTGAGAAGCGGTCCTCGGGAGTCATTCGCCCATCATAGGAAGACCGCTACACCGTCGTCCCCACCCGGTGGGTATCCAGTCCGTCCGCCGGGCCGTTCGCCGCCGTGGGGGCGCCTCCCGGACGGGGGCCGGGGGAGCTCAGACCTCGCCCGGGGAGCGCGGTGGGCTGACGGTGGTTCGGGGGCTGCGGCGCTGGGAGGAGGCCCGGACGATGAGCTCGGTGGGCATCAGGGTGCCGGGCGGCGGGCCGGCCCGGTCGGTGCGGAAGCGGGGCGGGAAGAGCCGGGCGGTGTCCACTCCGGTCCCCGAGTCGACCCCCTCGATCGCGTCGATCAGCAGGTTGACGACGGTGGTGCCGATCCGTCGCGGCTTGAGCGAGAGGGTGGTGATCGGCGGCTCGGTACCCGCGTAGACGTCGCTCTCGCTGCAGCAGACCAGCAGCAGGTCGTCCGGCACCCGCAGGCCGTAGCGGCGGGCGGCGGCGAGCAGGTCGGTGCCGTTCGGGTCGAACAGGCCGTAGACCGCGTCCGGGCGGTCCGGGCGGGCCAGCAGCCGGTCGGCGGCGACCGCGCCGGCGGCCGGGTCGTGCGCGGGGTAGGTCTCGTAGACCGGCTCCTGGCCGACCCGGGCGCACCAGGCGAGGTAGGCCTCGGTGGAGAGCCGGGTGTAGGTGTCGGTGCTGGTGCCGGTGAGCAGGCCGATCCGGCGGGCGCCGGCCTCGCTGAGGTGCTCCAGGATGCCGAGCACGGCGGCCTCGTGGTCGTTGTCGACCCAGGCGGTGACCGGGCAGTTGCCCGGCTTGCCGTCGCTGACCACCGGCACCCCGGACCGGTACAGCTCGCTGACCAGCGGGTCCTGGTCGGCCGGGTCGATCACCACAGTGCCGTCCAGGGCGACGTTGCTCCACACGTCGTGCCGGGACGAGGCGGGCAGCACCACCAGCGCGTAGCCGCGGCCCAGTGCGGCGCTGGTGGCGGCCCGGGCCATCTCGGCGAAGTAGGCGAACTCGGTGAAGGTGAAGGGTTCCTCGCCATAGGTGGTGACGGTCAGTCCGATCAGCCCGGACCGGCCGGTGCGCAGCGTCCGGGCGGCGGCGGACGGCCGGTAGCCGAGGCGCTCGGCGACCTCGCGCACTCGGCTGCGGGTTTCGTCGGGCAGGCGGCCCTTCCCGTTCAGGGCGTCCGAGACGGTGGTGATCGACACTCCGGCGGCTGCTGCCACGTCCCGGATGCCGGCCCGTTCCAGACGTCGTGAGGTGGTGGGTCGCCGACCGCTCTGGTTGGCTGCTGCTGTCATGGCTGACCGATCGTATGGTGCTGGAGCGCGGCCGGGCAGCCGTCCGCGAAGCGGCTCTGGAGATACGTTTCTCCATGACCACGGTTCGTCTCACTCCTTGGATCAGGGGTCTGATTTCGGCTGATTACCTCTGACATACGCCATCCGAACGAGGCACAATGGCTGATCCGCATCGGTACCGGGGCCGGACATCTCACTCCTACGGGTGAGCGTGCTCGGTATCGTGCTAGGCACCCGACCGGGGAGAATCCGCCGCGTTCCGCCACCGGCGCACAACAGCGCGCCGGGGCGCGGGCCGGCCGGGACCACGCCCCCACCGGGGTACCGGCCCCAGTGACCACGAATGGAGAGCATCACCGTGAGCGGTACGGCAGCACAGGGCCCCCGGCTTCGGCCGAGCCTCGACGGCATCCCCACCTACAAGCCCGGCAAGCCGGCCGGCGCCGACGCGTTCAAGCTGTCCTCCAACGAGAACCCGTACGAGCCGCTGCCCGGCGTGCTGGAGGCCGCGGTCGCGGCGGCCGGCAGCCTCAACCGCTACCCCGACATGGGGGTCAACGAGCTCACCGCCGAGCTGGCCGGGCGCTTCGGCGTCCCCGCCGAGCACATCTCCACCGGTACCGGCTCGGTCGGCGTGGCCCAGTCGCTGGTGCTCTCCACCGCCGGCCCGGGCGATGAGGTGATCTTCGCCTGGCGCTCCTTCGAGGCCTACCCGATCATCACCCAGGTGGCCGGTGCCACCCCGGTCCCGGTCCCGCTGACCGTCGGCGAGGAGCACGACCTCGACGCGATGCTGGCCGCGATCACCCCGCGGACCCGGCTGATCTTCGTCTGCAACCCGAACAACCCGACCGGCGTGGCGATCCGCCGCCCCGAGCTGGAGCGGTTCCTGGACGCGGTGCCCGGCGACATCCTGGTGGTGCTGGACGAGGCCTACCGCGAGTTCATCCGCGACGAGCAGGTGCCGGACGGCATCGAGTTCTACCGCGACCGGCCGAACGTCTGCGTGCTGCGGACCTTCTCCAAGGCCTACGGGCTGGCCGGGCTGCGGGTCGGCTTCGCGGTCGCGCACGAGGCGGTGACCACCGCGCTGCGCAAGACCGCCGTGCCGTTCGGGGTCAGCCAGCTGGCCCAGGACGCCGCGGTGGCCTCGCTGCGGGCCGAGGACGCGCTGCTGGTCCGGGTCGAGGCGCTGGTCGCCGAGCGCACTCGGGTGACCGCCGCGCTGACCGCCCAGGGCTGGACGGTTCCCGACTCGCAGGCCAACTTCGTCTGGCTGCGGCTGGGCGAGCGGACCATGGACTTCGCGGCGGCCTGCGCCGCGGCCGGGGTGATCGTCAGGCCGTTCGCCGGCGAGGGCGTCCGGGTGACGATCGGCGAGGTCGAGGGCAACAACCTCTTCCTGGCGGCGGCCGAGGCGTTCCGCAAGGAGCTCTGACCGCGCGGCCGGCTGCGGCGACGAGGGGGTGGCGGATGCGACCGGGGCGGCGACGGTCGGCGGTGCTGCTGTGCGCGTTGCTCTGCCTGCTGCTGGCCGGGTGCGGGAGTCCGTCCCGCCCCCGGCCGGTCCCGTCGCCCCCGCCGCCGACCCGGCCGATCACCGGGATCGCCTACGGTGACCGGCTGGTCTGGATGTCCGACGCCGACCTGGCCGCCGCGCTGGACACCGCGGTGCAGGTCGGCGCGAACGTGGTCCGCGCCGACCTGTCCTGGGACGACATCCAGCACGACGGCCGGGGCGACTACGCCTGGCACCTGTTCGACCGGGTGGTCGCCGCCGCCTCGGCGCGTGGGCTGACCGTGCTTCCGGTGCTCACCGACACCCCGCCCTGGGCCCGCCCGGACGGCTGCGCCGACCCGGCCTGCGGCCCGCGCGACCCGGCCCAGTTCGCGGCCTTCGCCGCCGCGGCGGCCCGCCGCTACGCGCCGCGCGGGGTGCACGACTGGGAGGTCTGGAACGAGCCCAACATGACCGCCTTCTGGGCACCCGCGCCCGACCCGGTCGCCTTCGCCGCCTCCCTCGAGGCGGCCTCCGCGGCCTTGCGGCACGCCGACCGGCGGGCCTTCGTGGTGCTCGGCGGCCTGGCCCCGACCAGCACCAAGGACGGGGACGTCGCGCCCACCGACTTCCTGGCCCAGGTGGCCCGGCAGGGCGGCACCCGGGCCGTCGACGCGGTGGGCTACCACCCGTACACCTATCCGTACCTGCCCAGCGCGACCACCGGCTTCGGCACCGCCTGGGAGCAGATCGACCGGACGAAGGTGAGCCTGCGCGGCGTGCTGACCCAGGCCGGGACCCCCGACCTGCCGGTCTGGATCACCGAGGTCGGCGCGCCGACCGGCGGCCCGGGCGTGGCCTCGGACGGCGCGCCGAGCGACATCGGCCCGGACACCACGCACGTCACCGAGGCCCGGCAGGCCGAGATCGCCGCCGACGCGGTGCGCACCGCGGCCGCCGACCCGGGCATCGGCGCGCTGATCTGGTACACCGACCGGGACAGCCAGGCGGCGAACGGTCAGCCGGACAGCACCGAGAACTGGTACGGCCTGCGCCGGGCCGACGGCAGCGCCAAGCCCGCGCTCGCGGCGTTGCGCGGGGCGATCGCCGCGCTGCGGGCGGGCCGGGGCGCGAGCGGCGCGCCGTCCGACCGTCCGGTCATCCGCGCGGCAGTGCTCGGAATAGTCGTAGATACCGCTCGGTCAGCCCGGGCCAGGCGTAGTGCTCGACGACGTGGCGGCGGCCGGCCGTGCCGAACCGGTCCGCGGTGCCGGCGTCGGTGAGCAGCCGCCGGCAGGCCGCCGCCAGCGCGGCCGGGTCGCCGGGCGGTACCAGCAGCCCGGTCTCGCCGTCCGCGATCACGTGCGGGATCCCGCCGACCGCCGAGCCGACCACCGGCGTGCCGCAGGCCATCGCCTCGATCAGGGCCATCCCGAACGACTCGGCGGAGGTCAGTGAGGGCAGCACCAGCAGCGCGGCCTGCTGGAGTTCGGCGACCAGCGCGCGGCCGGTGAGCGCGCCGGTGAAGACCACCCGGTCGGCCAGCCCCAGCCGCTCGGCGTGCCGGCGGTGCTCGTCCAGCGCGTCGCCGTCGCCGACCAGCCGCAGCCGGGCCGCCGGCAGGTCGTCCAGCGCGGCGAACGCATCCAGCAGCACCGGCAGGCCCTTCCAGGCCGAGCTGCGGTCCAGCCGGCCGACGTAGAGCACGGTCCGCGGCCGCTCGGCGACCGGCGGGCCGGGGGTGAACCGCTCGACGTCCACGCCCGGCGGGATGCGCACCGCGCCGGCGCACCCGGCCGCCAGCGAGACCGGGGAGACCGCCACCAGCGCCCGGGCCCGGGCGAACACCCGGGGCAGCAGCAGCCGTTCGTAGCCCCCGATCAGCCGGTCGACTCCGGCCCGCCCCTTGGCCATGGAGCCGGCGTGGTAGGTCAGCACGGCCGGCCGGGCGCCGCTGAGCGCCACCGCCAGGTCGCCCAGCCCGGGCACCGGAGCGTGCGCGTTGACCACATCGGCATCCAACTTCCGTAGCCAGTAACGGAGTTGGAGCGGCCAGAGCGGGCTGAGCGGGGTGTTGGAGAGCCGCGCCCAGGTGCCCAGCCGGACCACCGGCAGGCCGGCCTCGACCGAGACGGTGGTCCGCCACCCGGCGGTGTTGCTGGTGATCACGGCGGCCCGCAGCCCGGGACCGTCGGCCACCGCCCGGGCGATCCGGGCGGCGTAGTTCTCCACCCCGCCGATCTTCGGCGGGTAGTAGGGCGCGACCACCGCCACGCCCCGGCGCGGCCGGCGCTCCAGCGCGCGGGCGAAGACCTCGGCGGTCCGGTCGGCCTGCCGCTGCCAGGAGAGGTCGGCGGCCACCCGGGCCCGACCGGCCGCGCCGAGCCGCTCGGCCAGCTCCCGGTCGGTCAGCACCCGGCGCAGCGCGGTGGCCAGCCCCGCGAGGTCGCCCGGCGCGGTGAGCAGCCCGTGCACGCCGTCCGTGACCAGCGACGGGATCCCGCCGACCCGGGTGCTGACCACCGGCCGACCGGCGGCCATCGCCTCGACCAGCACGGTGGGGAAGCTGTCGTAGTGCGTCGGCAGGGCCAGCACCCGGGCCCGGCGGTAGGCGGCGGTCAGCTCGGGTCCGGTGAGCCGCCCGCTGAAGCGGACCCGGTCGGCGATCCCCAGCCGGTCCGCCAGCCGCTGGTGGTCGGTGGCCGCCGAGCCGTCGCCGACCACCTCCACCCGCAGCCCGGGCAGGCTCCCGGCCAGCCGGGCGGCCGCGCGCAGCAGGTCGGGCAGGCCCTTGTAACCGGTCGCGTGCTCCAGCGAGCCGGCGAACAGCACCAGCGGCGCCTCCGGGAGCGGGCTCGGGGCGAAGCGGTCGAGGTCCACCCCGGGCGAGACGGTGGTGGCCCGACCGGCGAACAGCCGCGCCAGGTCGGCCCGGACGTAGTCGGACGAGCAGATCAGCTCGGTGGCCCGGCGGGCGGTGCCGGCCAGCAGGGTCCGCTCGTAGGCCGAGCAGACCGTGTTCCAGAGCGGGCCGCCCTGGCGCATCCGGCCGGTGTGGTACGTCAGCACGAACGGGCGGTCGCCGCAGGCCCGGGCGGCGGCGTCGGCGAAGAGCGGCACCGGGGCGTGCGCGTTGACCAGGTCCACCCCCTCGCTGCGGACCAGCTCGCGCAGCGCCTGCCGCCAGCCGGTGCCGAGCGGGGTGCGGGAGACCCGCAGCGGCGCCGGGAGCCGGTGCACCACGACGCCGTCCGGCTCCTCGTGCCGCCCGGGGCCGGCGCCGTCGCTCGCGGTCGCCGCGACCACCACCCGGTAGCCGTGCCGGGTCCGCAGCTGCCGGGCCAGCTGCCAGGTGTACTGCTCGACCCCACCGGTGTCGGGCGGGAAGTACGGGGTGGCCAGCAGCACGGTTGGCCGCGTCATCGTGCGTCGGGTCACGCGGCGGCCCCCGCCGGCCGGCCGGCGGTGACCGCGCGCAGCAGCTCGGGCAGCTCCTCGGCCCGGGCGACGTAGCCCGGCAGCCGCTCGGCCAGCGCCCGCAGGTACTCCGCGCGGCCCGCGTGCAGCTTCTCGACCAGCGCGCCCAGTCGTTCGGCGGAGACCTCGGGCATCGGCAGCACCCACTCCTCCAGCCCGAGATCCCGCATGATCCCGCGGGTCTTGTGCTCGTACTCGATCGCGATGCACGGCACCCCGCTGGTCAGCGCGAAGATCACCGAGTGGAACCGGGTGCCCAGCACGTAGGAACACTCGCCGTAGAGGCCCTTGAGCTCGCGGAAGTCGACCCGCTCGGTGACCAGCAGCGGCGGGGTGGCGCAGCGGTCGGCGATCCGGCGCTCGACGATCCGGTCGTCGTCGCCCAGGTAGTCGGTGGTGACCTGGGGGATCAGCACCACCTCGGCGCCGCTCGCCCGGACGGCGTCGACGGTCGTGGCCAGCGCCCGTTCGTAGGCCTGCTGGGCCTGCGGCGGCAGCCACTGCCGGGCGGTCACCCCGACCAGCGGCACGTCCGGCCCGACCCCGAGCCGGGTCCGCCAGTCGGTCAGCGGTGGCGGAGCGAAGGCGAAGCCGGAGTCCACCGCGCGGCGCACCGGCCTGCCGCGCACCCCGCAGTCCGCCAGGATCTCCACGCTGACGTCCTCCCGGGCCAGCGCCAGCGCCGCCCGGCGCACCACGTACGCCGCCAGTCGGCGCTGGGCCGGGGCCGGGAACGGGCCGAAGGACTGCGGCGCGAGCACCACCGGCACGCCCCGGCGCTGCGCCAGCAGCAGCGGCAGCACCACGTAGAAGACGTTCTGGTAACCGTCCAGCCCGGGCCGGGCGTTGAAGTAGCCGCCGCCCATCGACACCACCAGGTCGGCCCCGGCCACCGCGACCGCCTCGCGGCGCACCTCGGCGGGCAGCAGCGGCCGCAGCAGCCGGGTCAGCGCGGGGGGCAGCAGCAGGGCCACCGGCGCGGCGGCCAGGCCGAGCGCCTTGCGCAGCACCCGGCGCGGGGTGGAGACCGTGCCGTCGGCGACGTAGCGGCGGATCGAGCCGAGGTTCGCGGCGCCGTCGAACTCCGGGTGGACGGCCGGGTCCTCCATCCCGGCGACGGTGATCTCGGCGTCGGGGAAGGCCGCGCGGACCTGCCGCAGACAGACCGCCAGCAGGGCGGCGTCGCCGGCGTTCTCGCGGACGTAGGCGTTGACGACCACCACGCTCCTCGGGACGGCGTTCGTCGGGACGGCGTTCATCGGCTCATGCTCCGTTCGGGAGAGGGGATGCGTCGGGGAGCGGCGTGCCGTGGCCGCCGGGTCCGGACCCGGGCCAGCGCCGCCAGCGCGACCAGGCCGGAGGCGAGGTTGCCCAGGCCCCAGGCCCAGCCGAACCAGACCAGCCCGTGCCCGGCCCAGGCGGTGGCCAGCCCGATGGTGACCACCGCGTAGACGACGTTGCTCCAGATCAGCGGGGCCATCCGGCGGGCCAGCTTGATCGCGAAGCTGGACCAGGTGTTCACCGCCACCGCGACCGTGCCCAGCGCCAGCACCACCAACAGGGCCTGGGCCCGGGCCGGGTAGGCGCCGCCGAACAGCCGCAGCAGCAGGCCGCTGCCGGCCGCCAGCACCACCGCGGCCGGCAGCTGGACCAGCGCGATCAGCCGGGCCGAGCGGCGCAGCACCTCGGCGAAGCGCGACTCGTCGGCGGATACCTCGGCGAACATCGACTCGCTGACGGCGAAGGAGGCCGCGTTGGCCAGGTTGGCGATCTGGAACGCGACGAAGTAGTAGGCCGCCGCCTCGGTGCCCAGTCGTTGCAGCACGATCAGCGGGAGCACCAGCAGCGGCGCCAGGTTGAGCAGGCTGGAGAGGTAGCTGGCGACCGAGAAGCCCAGCTGCTCGCGCAGCCGGGTGCCGCTCGCGACCAGCCGCGGGCGCAGGCCCAGCCGGCGACGGAGGAACCAGAGCGAGGCCAGCACCGCCACCGCGTAGCCGCCGCCGGTCGCCGCGACGATGCCGAACGCGCCCAGCCCGGTCAGCGCGAACGGCAGCGCCAGCTTGGTCGCGCCCTGCAGCACCCCGTCGACCAGGGTGTTGTACTGCGCCAGCCGCTCGCTGACGAAGACCGCGTCGGTCAGCAGGTTGACCGCCGAGAGCGCGCAGAACAGCACCAGCGCGACCGCCTGCACCGGATCCTCGCGCACCGCCAGCAGCCGCGCGCCGTACCAGGGCAGCCCGAGCAGGTAGCCGGTGCCGAGCAGGCAGCCGGCCACGAAGACCAGCAGCACCGCCTGGCAGATCTGCGCGTGCCGCAGCTCGCCCGGCGCGGGGAACCGCACCAGCGTGCTGTTCAGCCCGAACAGGCTGAAGTAGGCGATCAGGGACACCGCGTTGGTGAGCGAGGTGGCGGTGCCGACCTGGGCCGGGCTGAACAGGTGGGCCGCGACCACCCAGAACAGGAAGCCCAGGCCGGCCGTGCCGGCGGTGGCCAGCAGCAGGTAGAAGGAGCTGCGCGTCACCTGGTCGGGTTCAGCCACGGCCGGCTCCCGTGACGGGATGCCGGGCGCGCAGCCGCAGGGCGAGCAGCGCGGCGGCGGAGAGCGCGAAGCAGCCGACCGCGGCGGTGCCCTCGGTCGGGACGGCGGCGAAGTGGGTCAGCTGCCGGTCGATGGTCTGCGGATGGGTCAGCGAGTTGACGCAGAGGTAGACCCAGGCCAGCAGCGGATAGCCGGTCAGGGTGCGCAGCAGCGCGTCCGTCCGGTCGCCGCGGCCCCGCCGCCACGGGACCCGCTCGGCGCGCAGCCCGCGGGCCAGGTGGGCCAGCGCGGAGACGGCGAAGCAGAGCGCGCCGAAGGTGTCGCGGCGCAGTGGCAGCCAGGAGGTGAGCGAGCCGGAGAGGGTGTCGGGGCGGGTGGCGGCCCAGGCCGCGACGTAGAGCCAGCCGAGCAGGCCGTGCACCAGCGCGACGTCCAGTACCGGCCCGGTCAGCGCCCGCCTCATCCGCTCTCCCCCGCGGCCCGGTAGTGGTCGAGCAGTGCTCGGACGTGTTCCGGCCAGCCGAAGCTCCGCTCGGCGTAGTCCCGCGCGTACCGCCCCATCAGCCCGCGGCGCGGGGCGTCGGCGGCCAGCGCGGCCAGTTCGGCGCGCAGCCGCCCGGCGTCCCGGGGCAGCAGGCTGACCCGCTCGCGGTCCAGCGCGTAGGGCGCGTAGCCGGGGTCGTCGGTGGTGACCACCGGCAGCCCGGCGGCCATCGCCTCCTGGACGGTGAGCGGGAAGCCCTCGGCGGTGGAGGGCAGGGCGAAGACGTCGCAGGCCCGGTAGACCTCGGCGACCTGCTCGGGGGGCAGCGCGCCGAGGTGGTGCACGCCCTCGGCGTCCGCCGGCGCGCCCTCGCCGCCGGTGCCGACGAAGACCAGGTCGTACTCCGGTCCGGCGGCGGCCCGCAGCAGGTCGTACCCCTTCTTGGGGACCAGCCGGCCGACGAAGAGCACCAGCACCCGTCCCTCCGGCAGCCCGTACGTCGCGCGGGCCTTGCGGACCTCCTCGTCCGAACCCGCCGGGTGGAACAGCGCGGTGTCCACGCCGTTCGCCAACTGTCGCACCGCGTCCGGGCGGGCGCCGTGCGCCAGGACGAACGCGCGGACCGTCGCGTTGAGGACCAGCACCCGGCGGGCCCGGCGCAGCAGCGCCCGCCCGAACACCCCGTACACCGCCCGCTGCACACCGCGCACCAGCGCCGAGGGGTGCGCGACCAGCCCGACGTGCTGGGTGAGCACCAGCGGGGTCCGGGTGAGCAGCGCGGCGGCCCAGGCGGCCCAGGAGGTCGGGTAGAGGCAGTCGTGCACGTGGATCACGTCGGCCCGGCGGGCCCGTCGCAGCGCCTCGCGCAGCAGCCGGGGCGCGGGGAGCGGGAACGGCACGCCGGTGCGCCGTTCGATCCCGTTCCAGGCGGCGATCCGGCCGACCCGGACGCCCTCCTCGGTGACCGTCCCGGTGCGTCGCCCGCCGCTGGTCAGCACGGCCACCTCGGCGCCCTGCGCGGCGAGTTGGCCGGCCTCCTGGCGCACCACGTTCTCGATGCCGCCGACGTGCGGCGGGTAGTAGTGACTGACCAGCAGGATCCGGGGGCGCGTGGTCGTCACCGGAGGAGTCATCCGAGGAGTCACCGGAAGATCTCCGCCCCGTCGCTGCTGTAGATCTCGTTCTTCATGTCGTCGAGCAGGCCCATCGGGTAGCGGTAGGTCACCAGATCGCCCCGGTAGAAGGTGGTCGCCTCGTCCTTGGTCACCGTGGTGCTCCCGAGGAAGACGTAGGAGTTGGTGCCGATCAGGGTCGGGTAGATGTCGTTCAGCGCCCGGCCGTGGATCAGCGTCTGCAGGCGGCTGAAGGTGTAGCGGTCGGTCTGCACCTCGGACTGGACGTCCTGCTTCTGGTCGTCGGTGGTGCGCTGCTCCAGCCAGCTGATCGCGCTGCGCTCCTGCGGCTGGACGTAGTAGATGTCGTAGTACTGACCCGCGTTGTTGAGGTTGAGCTGCGGCGGGTAGCCGCCGATCACCTGCGGGACGGCCCCGGTCAGGTCCAGGAAGAACGCCACCGCGAGGGTGCCGGCCAGCGGGACCGCCCAGCGCCGGGCCCAGCGGAACACCCAGAGCGAGCCGGCCGCGATGAACGGGCCGAAGAAGAACAGCCCCTGCTGGAAGGCGCGCAGCACGCCGTAGTCCACCGACAGCTGTGGCAGCACGGTGAGCAGGCCGATCACGCCCACCATGGCGATGGTCAGGGTGACCTGGTCGCGGGCCGGCCGGAAGGCCCGCCGGCGGGACCAGAGGCAGACCGCGAGGCCGATCACTAGCAGCAGTTGCAGCAGGTCGGCGGCCCACTGGCGGACCAGCTTGTTGGCGGCGGAGACGTCCAGCCCGGCGTGTTGCAGGGCGCGGCCGAGCCCGGTGAGTGGCAGGTCGGGCTCGGAGACCGCCTGGATCGGGTACTGGTCCACCGTCTGGAGCGGCAGGTAGCCGCCGTTCGCCCGGTCCTTGGCGGTCTCGGTGACGGTGTCCGCCCGGTACTCGCCGAGCCGCTGCTGCGGGGTGGCCGCCGAGCCGCCGAGCAGGCTGTACGAGGTGTCGGAGGAGCCGCTCTGCGCCTTCCCGGGGTCGATCGCCTGCTGCACGGTCTCGGTGACGGTGCTGCGCAGCTGGCCGCCGGTGTCGGTGAGCGGGCCGGTCCAGAGCACCGCCGCGGCGGCGGTGGCGGCCACCATCCACCAGGTCACGAAGCCCACCGCGGGAGCGCCCGGGCTCCGGCGCCGGGCGCGGGCCAGCAGCCGCCAGCCGCGGTCGGTGGCCAGCGCGGCACCCAGCACCAGCACCACCACGTAGGTGGTCGAGTAGTGCGAGAGCACCACGCCGCCCATCAACCCGGTGAACGCGACCCGGCGCTGTCGCAGCGGCCGGGCCGGCTCGGTGAGCACCACCATGGCCGCGCCCAGCAGCAGGAAGGCGATCTCCTGGCGGGCCAGGAAGGTCATGTCGGTGAAGAAGGTCGGGAACGCCACGAAGTAGAGCGCCGACAGCAGCGCCACCATCCGCTGCGCGACGTTGCGCACCGAGCGGTGGATCAGCGGCGCGCTGAGTGCGAAGAGCAGCGGGAAGACGGCCTTGAAGACGTAGAGGCCGCTGATCCCGGTGAGCCGGGCGAACGCGGTGGGCAGCAGGGTGATGCTCAGGCAGGCGTTGTACGGGTCGCGGAAGGCGGAGATCTGCCAGCGGTCGGCGCTCGCGGCCAACTGGAAGACCTCGTACTCGCGTTGGATGTCGTGACCGGTGATGTACCAGCCGCGCAGCGAGGTGAGCAGCAGCAGCGCGGCCGCCACCAGGAACAGGCCGAGCTCCAGCACCGGCTCCGCGTAGCGGCGTCGCCGGCGCAGCAACTGGGCGAGCAGCGCGGCCATCGCGACCAGCGCGAGCACGGCGACGGTCGAGCCGAGGCCGTTGTTCAGCCGGATCGCGCCGGCCACGCTGAGCAGCAGGCAGCCGGCGCCGAGCAGCAGCACCGGCCGCAGCCCGGGCACCGGACGTCGGCGCGGCCGGGCGACGGCTCCCGGTCCGCGCCTCGGCGGGCGGGCCTCGGCGGGCCCGGCCCAGGCGAGCAGCAGCACGGCCAGCGCTGCGGCGAGCGCGAGCGGGGCCCGCCGCAGCGGGTGGTCGTCGCCCAGCGGCGGCAGCACGGTGTTCAGCAGCAGCGCCGAGGCCAGATCGGTGCCGATCGCGAGCGGGACGGCGACCAGCGCGCGGCCGTCCCGGGTGGCGACGAACCGGTTCGCGTAGCCGTACCAGAGCAGGCCGGGCGCGCCGAGCAGCAGCCAGAACCCGGCGCAGGCGAGCACCGGCACCGGGACCCAGGGCAGCAGCTCCAGGCCGGTGGCCAGCGCGGTGCCGGCGAGCAGCGCCCGGCGGGCCCTGGTGCGCCGGGCGACGGCCCGGCTGAGCGCCCTCACGCCAGCACCTCCGCGTAGACCCGCTCCACCCGGCGGACCACCGCGTCCCAGGCGAACGCGGGCGCCGCCTCCGCGCTGCGCCGGGCGAGTCGCGCGCGCAGCTCCGGATCGCCCGCCACCGCGTCGATCGCGGCGGCCAGCGCGGCCGGCTCCGGTGCCGCCAACAGGCCGATGTCACCCAGCAGTTCGGTGTTCCCGGGGACGTCGGTAGCGATCACCGGGAGACCTGCGGCCATCGCCTCCAGGGCGACCAGCGGCATCCCCTCCTTGTCCGAGGGCAGCACGAAGGCGTCCGCCTCGGCGTAGGCGCGGACCAGCTCGGGGCCCAGTCGGGCCCCCGCGAAGTCCACCTGGGTCAAACCCAACTCGACTGCCTGTGCCTCGAGTTGGCCGCGCAGCTCGCCGTCCCCGACGATCCGCAGCCGAACCGGGGCGCGCAGCAGGGCGATCGCCGCCAGCAGCCGCGCGACGTTCTTCTGCGCGCTCAACCGCCCGACGTAGAGCAGCTCCAACGGGCGCTCGGCCACCTCGCGGACCGGCATGAAGTAGCCGCGGTCGACCCCGTTCGGCACGATGTGGATCCGCCGCTCGGGCACCCGGTAGGTCCGCCGGACGAACTCGGCCTGCGCCTCGGTGAGCACGATCACCGCGGCGGCGGCCCGCAGCACCGGCCCGAAGACGTGCTTCTTGTAGGCGGGCAGCAGCCGGCCCAGCCGGCCCGAGGCGTCCACGTCCAGGTGGAAGTGGAGCACGAACGGCTGGCGCCGCAACCGCGCGGTGAGCGCGACCAGTTCGGGCAGCAGGGCGTGCGCCGAGTGCAGGTGCAGCAGGGTGCCGCGCGGGCGGCGCAGCAGTGACAGCAGCAGGCCGGGCACCAGCGGGGTGTGCGCCACCTCGACCGAGCGGTGCCGGCGAACGGTCACCGCGCCCTGCCGGGAGCGGCGCGGCGCACCCCCGGCGCCGATCGTGGTGGTCAGCACCTGGACCTCGTGCCGGTCGGCCAGTCCGGCCGCCAGGTTCTCCACCACCCTTTCCAGGCCGCCGAGATGGGGTGGGTAGTACGGCGTGATCTGCAGGATGGTGGGCATCAGGCCGCCAGCGCGAGCAGTTCGCGGTTGGTCCGGTAGGCCACCCCTGGACGGCCCGCGATGTGCGCCAACACCCTTTCCAGACGGGACCATTCGCCGCGCGCGTCGACCTCCCAGCTGTGCCCCCAGAGGTGGAACACACCACCCTCGCGCAGGCAGCGGTCGAAGAAGTGGACCGCCAGCTCGTCCCAGGCCAGGTAGAGCCGGGCCGCCGTCCATGGCCGGCCACCGGCCAGCCGCAGCGCGAGCGGGCCGTCCACCCGGTGGGTGTAGGCGTTGACCGTGGTGGCCAACTCCAGTGCGTGGCCCGGCCGCAGGCTCCCGCGCCGGACGGTGCGGGCCAGCGTGAAGCCGGCCTGCTCGACCAACGTCACCTGCCCCGGGGTGTATTCGCCGCGCGGGTAGCAGAAGCTGGTCACCGGCGAGCCGGTGATGTCCTCCAACTCGGCTCGCCCGCTGCGGATCTCCTCGGCCGCGGCGGCATCGCTGAGCTGAGGCAGGCGCTGGTGGGTCAGGGTGTGGCCGCCGATCTCGAAGCGCTCGGCCAACTCCCGGATGCCGGCCGCGGACAGCCGCTCGGCGGGCGCGAACTCCAGGTTGCGCGGAGCGATGTAGAAGGTGCCGGGCAGCCGGTAGCGGTCCAGCAGGTCGGCCAGCCGGGGATCGAGCACGTGCCCGTCGTCCCAACTGGTGGTGACGGTGACGCGAGGTGCGGAGGTCATGGTGTCGGTGCCTTGGGTTGGGGGAAGCGGTAGTGCAGCGTCTGGGCGGTGCCCAGCAGCGCGACCTGGACGACCGCGTCCGGTTCGGGCAGCGGCAGGCGGACGGTGGTGCCGACCGCGGCGTCCGGCTTCGGGACGAGGGTGACGGTGCTGCTCGCGGTGACCGTGCCGTCGGGCCTGGTCAGCGAGACCCGTAGCTGGAGCGACTGACCGGGCGTGCCGTGCTGCACCAGCGAGATCGGGACCACCGCGTCACCGCCGGAGGTGGTCGGCGACTGGGAGAAGTACAGCTCGGTGTAGTCGGCCGGGATCCGGGTGAATGACTGCCGCAGCGCCAGCCGGACCGCCGGCTGGGCCCACAGCACCGGCCCGACGGTCGCCGCGACCAGCACGGCGACTGCCGCGAGCACGGCCCGCCGCCGCCCGGGACGGCCGCCGCCGCGGCCCGCCCCGCGCCGCCGCCGGTCCACCGGGCGCGGAGGGGGTTGGACCGCGGGCGTCCCGGTCCTCCCGAGCAGTGAGGTCATACCTTGTCGAACTCCTGGGCGGGGACGACCGCCGGCCGGAGGACCGGGCGGGTCTTGCGGAAGTTGTGCTCGAAGAGCTGGCGCAGGTTCTCGGTGCCGTCCCGGAAGGCGTTCAGCTTCACCTGGCCGCCGCGCTTGCGGTACTCGATGGGGACCTCCAGGTAGCGGTAACCCGCCCTGGTGGCAGCGTTCTTGATCTCCTGGGAGAAGGACATCCCGGTGGAGCGGACGTCCAGGCGCTGCCAGACGTAGCGGCGGAAGATCCACATGCCGGACTGCGAGTCGCGCAGCTCGTTGCGGAAGAGTGTGCGGCTCACCGCGCTGAGCACGTGGTTGCCGAGGGAGTGCGAGGGCTTCATGGCCTCGCTGTTGCCGCGGGCGAGCCGGTTGGTCGTCATGAACTCGACGTCGTGGTCGACCAGGGTGCGCAACAGGCGGGGCAGGTCATCGAAGGGGTAGGTGCGGTCGGCGTCGCCGGTGGCGATCACCTCGCCGGTCGCCGCGCCGAATCCGGCGTGGTAGGCGTTGCCGTAGCCGCGCGCGGGCTGCGCGACCACCCGGGCGCCGAGTGAGCGGGCGACGTCGCCGGTGCCGTCGGTCGATCCGTTGTCGACGACCAGCACCTCGGTCTCCCAACCCTCCTGCCGGAGACCGGAGAAGGGGATCGAGGCCATCACGGCAGGCAGGTTTTCGGCTTCGTTGAGGGCGGGTATTACGATCGAGAGAGTGTTCATGTGAGCCCCCCTGTGGCTGGCGGAGATCAACGCTGGACGGTCCGACCGCGCGGTGACACGCGAGGTCGGGATGGAGCCGCGCCTGGCAGCGCGGTGAAGGCACCCTTCGGCACCGCCGGACTGCTGTGTCACGACGGTTGGGATCCGCTGGGGTGTGGTGATGGATGGACACCGGAGGGCGGCCGGCGCACCGGCAGGCTGGCAGGCCTGTGGTGCCGTTCGGGGTCGGCGAAACCCCGGCGGTGGGTGGGCGCGGCCGCCCGACCCGGCAGATTAGGAGAGTGATGTCCGACCGTGAACCGCTGGGGCACCCTTCGGTGGTGCCGGCGCGCCGTTCCGGTTCCCCCGAACTGACCGGGCGCGGTTGAGCTTTCGGTCCGCGGCAGCGACATCAGAGACGGCCATAGTCCCCCTACAGGCGTGATGGCTACACCGGGCGCGTCGCTGTACGTGACGACCACCCTAGCCAGAGGTGAGTCGAGTTGTGAAGCATCTGCTGGTGCTACCTTCCGATTTTAAGCATGCCGGCGCTCGGAGTTGGGCCGTTTTCGCGCCCAGAGCGCCAGCTGGGGAAGGCTGGTAGCCGGCTGATAGAACATCAGCACGAAAGATTGGCCCGAAGCCAACCGAGCTGCATCAAAAGCTTGATGACGGAACATCAACCCGTAACACGGCTGACTCATCCGGGCAGGTGGCGGCCGGTAGGCTGGCCCGCCGGCCGGAACTGCGGCGCTCGTGAAGGCCCCGGAACGGCTCTTGGCAGCTGTGAAGACCATGGCGGGACCGACGCCTGGTCAGCCCTGGCCTGTGACTACGCTGCGCATTCGCCATGCTCCGGCCATCTGGCGTACAGGTCTTGCGCCGTGCGGTGGGCCGGGCCCGCCGGTGCATTCCCGGTGGCGTTCGACTGGTGCGAGGTGCGCGCTCTCCATGCGCCCGGTCGGTTGCGCCCGGCGCACATTTCACCCCGCCTTCCGACGGCGCGCGCCCACCGTTCGTCCGGGTACCCCCGTCCTTCGGCGGGGATGACGCTGTCGCGATTTCCCACCTATGGCGGGGCGGGGGGTGAAGGCTATGCACCAGATGACTGGGAAATGGCTGGAAGTTGCTTCAACGATCTCTTTAGCGTCCGGTCCAGTCGGGGGATTTTGTCCGCTTTCGTCCGCTATTTTGGGTCCCGGTCGCCCCAGTGAACTCTCAGTCGCCGCCCAGTCCTTCGCAAGAGCACCCCGCGACTCTTGACCGCTATGAAGGTCCTCCCGCGACGGCGTCGTGCCGTCCTCGTCAACTCAGTGCTCGGTGTGGCCCTCCTCGCCGGAGGAGCCATCGCCTACAACACCGTGAACAGCAGCACCGCCGCTGCCGCGAAGCCGGCCGCCCGGACCGCCACCGTGACCAAGGGCACGGTCCTGGCCACCGTGTCCGGCTCCGGTTCCCTCAGCTCTCCCAGCGACACCGCCGACAACTTCGTCACCGGCGGCAAGATCACCGCGATCAAGGTGTCGGTCGGTGACACCGTGACGGCCGGCGAGACCCTCGCCACCGTCGACAGCACCGCCGCCCAGCAGCAGGTGAACTCTGCCCAGGGTGCGCTGGACGAGGCGCAGGCCCAGCTGACCGCCGCGGAGGCGAGCCTCACCAAGGCGCAGGACGGCACCACGGTCACCCAGAACGAGCCGGTCGCCTCCACGGACTCCTCGGGCGGCCGCGGTTCGGCCCCGGCCCCGCAGTCCACGCCGGTGACCACCACCACGGTCGACCCGTCCGCCGTGGCGTCCGCCCAGGCGCAGGTCACCTCGGCCCAGCAGCAGGTGAACACCGCGCAGACCAACCTGACCAACGCGCAGACCGCGCTGGCCGGCACCACCCTGACCGCCTCGGAGAGCGGCACCGTCGCCTCGATCAGCAACGTGGTCGGCGACACCGTGTCGGGCACCGGCAGCGACAGCTCCAGCAGCGGCTCGGCCGGCTCCAGCAGCTCGTCCGGCTCGTCCGGCTCCGCGAGCAGCAGCAAGAGCAGCAGCAGCTCCTCGACCTCCAGCGGCCCGTCCGGCTTCATCGTGATCACCAACCCGACCGGGATGCAGGTCACCGCGGACTTCTCCGAGCTGGACTCGCTCAAGCTGAAGAAGGGCGAGGCGGCCACCGTCACGCTCAACGCCGAGTCCAACGAGGTGCTCAACGCGACCGTTCTGTCGGTCAGTTCGCTGCCGGTCGCGGGCAGCTCGGCGAGCACCGCGGTGCAGTACGCGGCGACCCTGCAGATCCAGGGCGACACCAGCCAGCTGCGCACCGGCCTGAGCGCGACCGTCTCGGTGGTCACCGGCGAGGCCGACAACGCGCTCTCCGTCCCGGCGGCGGCGCTCTCCGGCACCGGCACCACCCGGACCGCGACCGTGGTCAAGCCGGACGGCACCACCTCCCGGGTCAGCGTCCAGGTCGGCGTGGTCGGCGACACCACCGTGCAGGTGGTCTCCGGTCTGAACGAGGGTGACAAGGTCCAGATCGCCTCGTCCACGGCCGGCGGCACCGGCGGCTTCCCGAGCGGCTCCTTCCCCGGCCTCGGTGGTGGCGGTGGCGGCTTCGGTGGCGGCGGCGGTCTCGGTGGTGGCGGTGGCCGCTCCGGTGGTGGCGGCGGTGGCGGCGGCAGCAGCCGGGGCGGTGCCTGATATGGCACGCGGCACCCGTCGGCGCGGCGGCGCCCGCCCCGAGGCGGACGCCCCGGCCGAGGCCCCGGAGAGCGGCTCGGAGAGCGGCTCGGCCACCCCGCCCCCGGTCATCCAGATCCGCCGGCTGCGGAAGTCCTACGGCCACGGCGACGCGGTCGTGCACGCGCTGCGCGGCCCGGACGACCCGGAGACCGGCGGGCCGGCCGGCGTCAGCCTGGACATCGAGCAGGGCGACTTCGTCGCGATCATGGGTAGCTCCGGCTCCGGCAAGTCGACCCTGATGAACATCCTGGGCTGCCTGGACGTGCCGACCAGCGGGCGTTACCTGCTGGACGGCATCGACGTCGGCCACCTGGACGAGAACCAGCTCTCGCTGGTCCGCAACCGCAAGATCGGCTTCATCTTCCAGTCCTTCAACCTGGTCCCGCGGACCACCGCGATCGCGCAGGTCGAGCTCCCGCTCGCCTACGCGGGAGTGAAGGCGAGCGAGCGCCGCAAGCGGGCGCTGGCCGCGCTGGACCTGGTCGGCCTCTCCTCGCGCGGCGACCACAAGCCCAACCAGCTCTCCGGCGGCCAGCAGCAGCGCGTCGCGGTGGCCCGGGCCCTGGTGACCGCGCCGACCATGCTGCTGGCGGACGAGCCCACCGGCAACCTGGACACCCGCTCCACCGAAGAGGTTCTGACCATCATCGACGGACTGAACGCGACCGGACGAACGGTCGTGCTGATCACCCACGAGGACGAGGTGGCGCTGCACGCCAAGCGGGTGCTGCGGCTGGTCGACGGCCAGATCATCTCGGACGTCCGGCAGGGTCCGGTGGTCGGGCCGCCGCCGGTGCTGGCCGCGAAGCTCGCCGCCGGGAACGGCACCGGCGAGCTGATCGGGGGCCGGCGATGATCTTCCTCCAGATGTTCCGGTTCGCCCTCGGCGGCCTGGCGGCCAACAAGGTGCGCTCCGCGCTCACCATGCTCGGCGTGCTGATCGGTGTGGCCTCGGTCATCCTGCTGCTGGCGGTCGGCAACGGCTCGTCGGTCGCGGTGAAGAACTCGATCACCTCGCTCGGCACCAACTCGCTGACCGTCTCCTCCAGCGCCTCCTTCGGCGCCTCGAAGAGCGGCAGCGCGGTCAAGAAGCTCACCCTGGACGACGCCAAGGCGCTGGCCAACCCGGCCGCGGCCCCCGACATCGCGTCGGTGGCGCCGGTGGTCACCACCTCGGCGGCGGCCGTGTACGGGGACATCTCGTACACCCCGGGTTCGATCATCGGGACGTACCCCGCGTACTTCCAGACCGCCAACGAGAAGATCGCCACCGGTGACTACTTCACCAACGACGACGTGCTCAACTCGCGCAAGGTCGCGGTGATCGGCTCGACCACGGCCAGCGAGCTGTTCGACACCGAGAACCCGATCGGCAAGAGCATCAGCATCGGCGGCACCCCGTTCACCGTGATCGGCGTGCTGCAGACCAAGGGCGCCACCGGGTTCAGCGACCCGGACGACGTGGTGATCGCGCCGCTGCCGACCGTGCAGAACGCCTTCACCGGCTTCAGCTCGATCAGCCAGATCCTGGTGCAGGCCACCTCGGCCGACACCACCACCCAGGCCCAGAACGAGATCACCACGATCCTGATGGGCACCCACTCGATCACCGACCCGACCAAGCTGGACTTCCGGGTCAGCAACCAGTCCTCGCTGCTCAGCACGCGGGAGAGCACCTCCTCCACCTTCACCGTGCTGCTCGGCGCGGTGGCCGCGATCTCGCTGCTGGTCGGTGGGATCGGGATCACCAACATCATGCTGGTGACGGTCACCGAGCGGACCAGGGAGATCGGCATCCGCAAGGCGCTCGGCGCGCCGAAGGCCGTGATCCTCGGTCAGTTCCTCACCGAGTCCACCCTGCTGTCGGTGCTCGGCGCCGGCCTCGGGGTCCTGGTCGGTCTGCTCGGCGCGCACTTCAAGGTGGTCGGGATCACGCCCGTGGTGATTCCGTCCTCGGTGTTCGGGGCGTTCGGGATCGCGGTCGCCATCGGACTCTTCTTCGGCAGCTATCCGGCCAACCGGGCAGCCGGGTTGCGCCCCATCGACGCCCTGCGGCACGAGTGAGGCGGCAGTCATGATCACCGAACGAGAGCAGTCAGATCCCATGTCCAACAACAACAGCGACGGGGGCCGGTCGACCGACACCATGCGGCTGCCCGTGGTCAACCCGGGCGCCCGTGGCGGCGCCGTGGCCGTGCAGCCGACCGCCGAAGACACCGTGGCGGCCCACGTCGAGCTGCTGGCCACCCCGCCGGACGCCCGCGACATCGACGGCGAGCTGGCCGCGCCGCCGCGGCGCAAGCTGCCGTGGCTGACCCTGCTGCTGGCGGGTGGCGCGGTCGCGGCCCTCGCCTTCGCGGGCGGCGCGTACTACCAGAAGAACGACGGCGCCTCCAACGGGAGCAGCCGGAGCTTCACGGCCGCCGCCGCCACCAAGAGCGGCGCGAGCGGGCGCGGCGGCGCCGCGGGCGGTGGTACGGGCGGCGGCGCCGCCGGGTCGCCCGGGTTCACCCGCGGCACCGTCAAGCTGATCGACGGCAGCACGATCTACCTGACCGACGCCAGCGGCAACACCGTCAAGGTGACCACCAACGGCAGCACCCAGGTCCAGGTCAGCAAGAGCGGCCAGGTCAGTGACCTGCAGCCGGGCCAGACCGTCACCGTGACCGGCAGCTCGGACGGCTCCGGCGGTTACTCCGCCTCCCAGGTCACCGAGGGCGGCAGCGCCGCCGCGGGCGGCTTCGGCGGCGGCTTCGGTGGCGGCGGTGGCTTCGGCGGTGGCAGCGGTGGCGCTGCCGCCGGAGGCTCCTCCAAGAGCGGCTGACCCGCCGGCGCGGGGGTGACCGGTGAGCAGCGCCGGTCACCCCGCCGGTGGTCGGCGTGAAGCGGCCCGGCCCGGACTCCTCCGGGCCGGGCCGCTTCGTTCTGCCGGTGCGGGTCGTCCGTACCCGTCCGGGCGTTGCTCCCGGTGCGAACGGCCCTTGCCGTTCATTCCCCTCTCATCAACCCCACGTAGCCTCCCGAGGCCATCATCCGATGGGATGACACAGGACCCGGGAGGCCGACCCAAGATGCAAGGGACAGTGCCCACCACCAGTCTCGCCCCGACGACGCCGGTCTCCCCGGCCGGCCGGGCGCCGGGCGAGGCCTTCCTGCTCGTCGTCGACGACGAGCCGAACATCCGCGAACTGCTCTCCGCCTCGCTGCGCTTCTCCGGGTTCCGGGTGGAGTCGGCCGCCACCGGCGAGGAGGCGCTGGAAGCGATCGCGGTCGAGCGCCCCGATCTGGTGGTGCTCGACGTGATGCTGCCCGACCTGGACGGTTTCACCGTGGTCGAGCGGCTGCGCGAGCAGACCCGGCGGCAGCAGATCGCCAACCCGGCCGGCCTGGCCGCCCGTCCCGGCCGGCCGCGGCCCGCCGACCACCTGCCGGTGCTCTTCCTGACCGCGAAGGACGGCACCGAGGACAAGGTGCACGGTCTGGCGGCCGGCGCCGACGACTACGTCACCAAGCCGTTCAGCCTGGAGGAGCTGATCGCCCGGATCCGGGCGATCCTGCGCCGGGCCGGCGGTCCGGCCGAGGACGGCCGGCTGACCGTGGCCGACCTCACCCTCGACCCGCTGGCGCACGAGGTGACCCGGGATGGCCGTCCGGTCTCGCTCTCGCCCACCGAGTTCAAGCTGCTGCACTACCTGATGGCCAACGTCGGTCGGGTGGTCTCCAAGGCACAGATCCTGGACCACGTCTGGGCCTACGACTTCGGCGGCGACCTCAGCATCGTCGAGTCGTACATCTCCTACCTGCGCCGCAAGCTCGACTCCGGCCCGGACCACGGGCCGAAGCTGATCCACACCGTGCGCGGGATCGGCTACGCGTTGCGCCGGCCGCCGCAGCAGGCGCAGGACTGACCCGGGTGCGCGCGGCTCCCGGACGGCTGCGGCGGCTCCGGCCACCGCGGCCGGGCGCGCTGCTGCGCCGCACCGGACGGCTCTCGCTGCGCAGCCGGCTGCTGGCGCTCACCCTGGTGCTGGTGGCCACCGGGCTGGCGGTCAGTGACGTGGTGCTGCTGGGCAGTGTGCGCGGGCAGCTGGTCGGCCGGCTGGACCAGCAGCTGGAGCGGTTCGGCGAGCCGCTGGCGCACCGGACCGGGATGCACCTGGGCCCGCCGCCCCAGCAGTCCGGTTCGGGCCAGTCCGGTTCGGCGCAGTCCGGTTCGGGCCAGTCCGGTTCGGCGCAGTCCGGTTCGTCCGAGGGCGAGGGCAAGCACGACGGGGTGCAGTACCTTGCCGGTCTGCCCAGCCTCTACCAGGTCTCCTACCTGGCCGCCGACGGCCGGGTGATGCGCGAGGTCCGGCAGCAGGTCTCGTCCAACGACCCCGTGCCGCAGCTGCCCCCGCTCAGCGGTCCGCAGCTCGCCCAGCGGTTGGGCCACGGCTTCGACGTGCCCAGCGAGCACGGCGACGAGGACTGGCGGGCGCTGATCCTGCCGATCCAGCACACCTCCGCCGCGCCCGCCAACGCTCCCGAGTACCTGGTGGTCACCATCTCGCTCAACGAGGTGGACGCCACGGTGGAGAAGCTGCGGGAGAGCTTCCTGGCCATAGGCGTCGCGGTGGAGCTGCTGATCGCCGGGCTCGGCGCCTTCGCGGTTCGCGCCGGGCTGCTCCCGCTGCGCCGGATCGAGCGCGGCACCGAGCTCATCGCGGCCGGTGAACTCTCCTACCGCATGCCGGAGTTGCCGACCAGCACCGAGGTCGGCCGGCTCTCCGCGGCGCTCAACGGGATGCTCGACCAGATCGAGTCCGCGTTCGCCGCCCGGGCCGAGTCCGAGGCGCGGATGCGCAACTTCGTCGCGGACGCCTCGCACGAGCTGCGCACCCCGCTGGCCGGGATCCGCGGCTTCGCCGAGCTGTACCGGATGGGCGCGCTGCCCACCGAGGCGGACGTCAAGCGCACCATGGACCGGATCGAGAGCGAGGCGGTCCGGATGGGCGGCCTGGTCGAGGACATGCTGATGCTGGCCCGGTTGGACGAGGAGCGTCCGCTCGACCTCGCCCCGATGGACCTGCGCACGCTGGCCGCCGACGCGTTGCACGATCTGATCGCCCTCGACCCGACCCGCCCGGTCGCGCTCACCGGCCCCGGCGGTACCGGCGCGCCCGGCGCCGCGGCCGTGCTCGGTGACGAGGCGCGGCTGCGCCAGGTGGTCACCAACCTGGTCGGCAACGCGGTCAAGCACACCCCGGCGGGCACCGCGGTGCGGATCGGGGTGGGCGCCGACTCCGCCGGCTGCCTGCTCGAAGTGGCCGACTCCGGGCCGGGGCTGGCGCCCGAGCAGGCGACCAAGGTCTTCGAGCGGTTCTACCGGACGGACGCCTCGCGCAGCCGGCACGGCGGGGGCGGCGCGGGCCTCGGCCTGGCGATCGCCGCCGCGCTGACCCGTGCGCACGGCGGCACGATCACGCTGGACACCGCGCCGGGCCGTGGTGCGACCTTCCGGGTGCACCTGCCGCCGGCCGGCGGTCTCTGACCGGGGCGGCCCGGCACAGCTGTCGCCGAACGGCCCTCGTTTACACAGAACTTACACGTCACCCCCACCCCCGCCGTGACCTCGCGAGCGGGGGTTTGTCATACTGTCCGGGAAGCTTGTGAACGTGTTCACGTTCACAAGCGGACAAGCTTGGCATGCATTGGTGCGATTCACACCGAAGCGCACCTTGTGTCTGGTACGTCGGGTGGCAGTCCGCGCGAAACCAGACCAGAACGGACAGCAAGGCCGTAGGGAGAGAGCGCAGTGGAGCTAGCAGTCGCTCACGAGACGATCGCGCGATGGCAGTTCGGGGTCACCACCGTCTACCACTTCCTGTTCGTCCCGCTCACCATCAGCCTGGCCGCGATGGTGGCCGGGCTGGAGACCGCCTGGGTACGGACGGGCAAGGAGAAGTACTTCCACGCCACCAAGTTCTGGGGCAAGCTCTTCCTGATCAACATCGCCATGGGCGTGGTGACCGGGATCGTCCAGGAGTTCCAGTTCGGGATGAACTGGTCCGCCTACTCGCGCTTCGTCGGGGACGTCTTCGGCGCGCCGCTGGCGATGGAGGCGCTGATCGCGTTCTTCTTCGAGTCCACCTTCATCGGCCTGTGGATCTTCGGCTGGGACAAGCTGCCGAAGAAGATCCACTGCGCCTGCATCTGGATGGTGGCGCTGGGTACCGTGCTCTCCGCGTACTTCATCCTGGCCGCCAACTCCTGGATGCAGCACCCGGCCGGCTACACCATCGACCCGGTGACCAAGAAGGCCCAGCTCACCGACATCACCAAGGTGCTCTTCCAGGACACCACCCTGGTCGTGGTCTTCCACACGCTGACCGCCGCCTTCCTCACCGGCGCCGCCTTCATGGTCGGTGTCGCCTCGTACCACCTGTGGAAGGCCAAGCGGCGGCCGGAGGGCGTGGACCGGCGGAAGACCGCCGCGCTGCGCACCTCGCTCCGGCTCGGCCTGGTGATGGCCGTGGTGGCCGGCCTGGGCACCGCGATCAGCGGCGACACCCTGGCCAAGGTGATGTTCGAGCAGCAACCGATGAAGATGGCCTCGGCCGAGGCGCTCTGGGACACCCAGTCCCCCGCGCCGTTCTCGATCTTCGCGGTCGGCAACGTCAACGAGGGCCACAACTCGGTGGAGTTGGAGGTCCCGGCGCTGCTCTCGTTCCTGGCCAAGAGTGACTTCAGCTCGCCGGTCCCCGGCATCAACGACACCGCCGCCGCCGAGGCCGCCAAGTACGGCGGCAAGCCGACCGACTACATCCCGAACATCTTCGTGACCTACTGGGGCTTCCGCCTCATGATCGGCTTCGGGATGACCTCCTTCGTGGCCGGCCTGATCGGCCTGTGGACCACCCGCAAGCGGTTCTTCCTGGCGCCGGAGTTCCGCACCGGCGAGGACGAGGTGCCGCGGCTGATGCTCACCCGGTCCACCGAGCTCAATCCGCTGCTGACCGGGTGGAGCTGGCGGATCGGGATCCTGACCATGGGCTTCCCGCTGATCGCCAACAGCTTCGGCTGGGTCTTCACCGAGATGGGCCGCCAGCCCTGGGCCGTCTTCGGCCTGATG
Organism: Kitasatospora sp. NPDC024654; assembly: GCF_055559155.1. NCBI lineage: Bacteria > Bacillati > Actinomycetota > Actinomycetes > Kitasatosporales > Streptomycetaceae > Kitasatospora > Kitasatospora sp. NPDC024654. Next base: position 5,028 of record NZ_JBVHLF010000005.1, on the reverse strand, counting down.
ACCACGGCCGACGCGGTCTCGCCGAACGTCGGGGTGGGCACCCAGGTGGTCGCGCTGTGCACCTTCACCGGGCTCTACGCGGTGCTCGCGGTGATCGAGGTCCGGCTGCTGGCCAAGTACGCCAAGGCCGGCCCCGACGTCGCCGAGCGGCCGCCCGCCCAGGACCCGACGCTGCGCGGGCCCTCGGGACCCTCGGTCGACGAGGACGCCGACCGTCCACTCGCCTTCGCTTACTGAGCAGGGAAACTGGCCATGCACCTCCATGACGTCTGGTTCGTCCTCATCGCGGTCCTCTGGATCGGCTACTTCTTCCTGGAAGGCTTCGACTTCGGGATCGGCGTCCTCACCAAGCTGCTCGCCCGGGACCGGGCCGAGCGCCGGGTGCTGATCAACACCATCGGCCCGGTCTGGGACGGCAACGAGGTCTGGCTGCTCACCGCGGGCGGCGCCACCTTCGCCGCCTTCCCGGACTGGTACGCGACCCTGTTCAGCGGCTTCTACCTGCCGCTGCTGGCGATCCTGGTCTGCCTGATCGTCCGCGGGGTGGCCTTCGAGTACCGGCACAAGCGCAGTGAGGAGCGCTGGCAGCGCGGCTGGGAGCACGCGATCTTCTGGACCTCGCTCGTCCCCGCGTTCCTCTGGGGCGTGGTCTTCGCCGACATCGCGCACGGCGTGCGGATCGACCAGCAGAAGAACTACGTGGGCGGGGTCGGGGACCTCTTCACCCCGTACGCGCTGCTCGGCGGGCTGGTCACGCTGGTGCTCTTCACCTTCCACGGCGCGGTCTTCGCGGCGCTCAAGACGGTCGGCGACATCCGGCTGCGGGCACGGCGGTTGGCGGGGAGGGTCGGTGTGCTGGCCGGCGTGCTGGCGGTCGGCTTCCTGGGGTGGACCCAGGTGCACCGGGGCGACGGGTGGAGCCTGGCCGCGTCGGTGGTCGCCGCGCTGGCCCTGGTCGGTGCCCTGGTGGCCAACCGGCTGGGTCGTGAGGGTTGGGCGTTCGTGCTCTCCGGGCTGACCGTGGTGGCCGCGGTGGGGACGCTCTTCCTGGCGCTCTTCCCGGACGTGATGCCCTCCACGCTCAACCCGGCCTGGAGCCTGACGGTGTCCAACGCGTCCTCCTCGCCGTACACGCTGAAGCTGATGACCGTGATCGCCGGGATCTTCACGCCGCTGGTGATGCTGTACCAGGGATGGACGTACTGGGTGTTCCGCAAGCGGATCGGGATCCAGCACATCCCGGTGGACGATCACGCGGCGCCCGTCGGGACCGCCGATACCGCCGAGCCCGTCGCGGCCGAGCGATGAAGCCGGTCGACCCCCGGTTGCTCCGGTACGCCCGGACCACCCGCGCGTTCCTGGCCGGCTCGGTGCTGCTCGGCACCGCCGGGGCCGTGCTGGTGCTCTGCCAGGCCACCCTGATCGCCGAGATCGTGGTCCGCTGCTTCCAGCACGGTCGGGGCCTGGCCGCGCTCACCACCCCGCTGGTGCTGCTCGCCGTGACGGCGGTCGGCCGGGCCGTGGTCGCCTGGCTCACCGAGCTGACCGCGCACCGCTCGGTGGCCCGGGTGAAGTCGCAGCTGCGCCGCCGGTTGCTCGACCACGCCACCGCGCTCGGCCCGTCCTACCTGGCCGGCCGGCGTACCGGCGAGCTGACCACGCTGGCCACCCGGGGCGTCGACGCGCTCGACGACTACTTCGCCCGCTACCTGCCGCAGCTGGCGCTCGCGGTGACCGTGCCGGCGGTGCTGCTGGCCCGGATCCTCGGCGTGGACTGGGTCTCCGCCGCGATCATCGCCGGCACGCTGCCGCTGATCCCGGTGTTCATGGTGCTGATCGGGCTGGCCACCCAGTCCCGGATGGACCGCCAGTGGCAGACCCTGGCCCGGCTCTCGCACCACTTCCTGGACGTGGTCGGCGGGCTGCCCACGCTCAAGATCTTCAACCGGGCCAAGGCCCAGGCGGCCACCATCGCCCGGATCACCGACGACTACCGACGGGCCACCCTGCGGACCCTGCGGATCGCCTTCATCTCCTCCTTCGCGCTGGAGCTGATCTCCACCCTCTCGGTCGCGCTGGTCGCGGTCTCCATCGGGTTCCGGCTGGTGGACGGCACGATGCCGCTGGAGACCGGGCTGCTGGTGCTGATCCTGGCGCCGGAGGTCTACCTCCCGCTGCGCCAGGTCGGCGCGCTCTACCACTCCAGCGTCGAGGGGCTGGCGGCGGCGGAGGAGATCTTCGCGGTGCTGGAGACACCGTTGCCGGCCGCCGGCACGATCGCCGCGCCCCCGGTCGCCGGTGCGGTGCTGCGGGTGGACGGACTGACCGTCCGCCACCCCGGCCGGACGGTGCCCGCGCTGCACGAGGTCTCGCTCACCCTGCGCCCGGGCGAGACGCTGGCGCTGACCGGGCCCAGCGGCGCGGGGAAGAGCACGCTGCTCGCCGCGCTGCTGGGCTTCGTCCGGCCGGACGGCGGATCGCTGCGGATCACCGCCGCCGACGGGACCGAGCACCGGCTGGCCGAGCTGGACCCGGCCTCCTGGCGGGCCCAGATCGCCTGGGTGCCACAGCGGCCGCACCTCTTCGCCGGGACGGTGGCGGAGAACGTCCGGCTGGCCCGGCCCGACGCGCCCGAGGTCGAGGTGCGGGCCGCGCTGGCCGCCGCGCACGCCCTGGACTTCGTCGACCGGCTGCCGCGCGGCCTGGCCACCGTGCTGGGAGAGGGCGGGGCCGGGCTCTCGGCCGGGCAGCGGCAGCGACTGGCGCTGGCCCGGGCGCTGCTGGCGACCGACCGGCCGCTGGTGCTGCTGGACGAGCCGACCGCGAACCTGGACGGGGAGAGCGAGGCAGCCGTGGTGGACGCGGTGCGCACGCTGGCGGCCGACCCGCGGCGGACGGTGCTGCTGGTCGCGCACCGGCCGGCGCTGCTCGCGGTGGCGGACCGGCGGGTCGAGCTGGCGGCTCCGTCCGCCGCTGCCGCCGTCCCGGCTCCGGCTCCGGCTCCGGCTCCTGTTCCTGCTGCCCCTGTCCCTGTCGCCGCGCCGGTCGCCTCCGCGCCGGTCGCCTCCGCGCCGGCCGCCGTTCCGTCCGACGCGCCCGGGCACGGGGTGGGCGTCGGCGGATCGCCGATGCGCCGGATCGCCGCGCTGTTCCGGGCCGCCGACGCGGGCCGGCCGCGCCGCCGGTTCGCGCTCGCGGTACTGCTCGGCAGCCTGGCGCTGGGCTGCGCGGTGGCGCTGCTGGCCACCTCCGGCTGGCTGATCTCCAAGGCCTCCCAGCAACCGCCGGTGCTCTACCTGATGATGGCGGTCACCGCCGTCCGGGCCTTCGGCGTCGGCCGGAGCGTCTTCCGCTACGCCGAGCGGCTGGTCTCGCACGACGCCGTGCTGCGCACCCTGGGCGGCCTGCGCACCACCGTCTACCGCCGGCTGGAGCGGCTTGCGCCCGCCGCGCTGCCCGCCTTCCGCCGCGGTGACCTGCTCTCCCGGCTAGTCGCGGACGTCGACGCGGTGCAGGACTGGTACCTGCGCTGGCGGTTGCCGGCGGCCGTCGCGGTCACCGTCTCGCTCGGCACCGCCGTGGCGCTCGGGCTGCTGCTGCCCGCGGCCGGCGTGCTGCTCGGGCTCGGCCTGCTGCTGGCGGGGGCCGTGGTGCCCGCGTCGGGGGCCCTGACGGCCGGCCGGGCCGAACGCCAACAGGCGCCCGTCCGTGGCGAGTTGGCCACCGCGGTGGTCGACACCTGCACCGGCACGGCGGAACTCGCGGTGGCCGGTGCGCTGCCCGCCCGGCTCGGCGCGGTCCGGGCCGCCGACGCCCGGCTCACCGCGCTGGCCGGCCGCTCGGCCGCCGCCGCCGCGCTCGGCGCGGGGCTGACCGCGCTGCTCACCGGCCTGACCGTGGCCGGTTGCGCGGCGGTCGGGGTGCGCGGCGTCGGCACCGGCTCGCTGACCGGCCTCTGCCTGGCGGTCGTGGTGCTCACCCCGCTGACTGCCTTCGAGGCGGTGGCCGGGATGCCGGTGGCCGTCCAGTTCCGCGAGCGCAGCCGGGCCGCGGCGGCCCGGCTCACCGAGGTGCTCGACACCCCCGACCCCGTGGTCGAGCCGGTCGAGCCCGCCGAGCCGCCCCGGGACCCGTTCCCGCTGGCCGTCCGGGGCCTGCGGGCGCGCTGGCCGGGGCAGCGGGAGTACGCGCTGGACGGCGTCGACCTGGACCTGGCGGTCGGGCGGCGGATCGCCGTGGTCGGCCCGTCCGGCTCCGGCAAGACCACGCTGGCCCAGGTGCTGCTCCGGCTGCTCGACCAGGAGGAGGGTGCGGTCCGGCTGGCCGACGGTCGTCCACAGGCTGTGGATACTCGGGCGCTGGACGGCGACGCGGTCCGCCGGGCGATCGGCCTGTGCGCCCAGGACGCCCACGTCTTCGACAGCTCGCTGCGGGAGAACCTCAGGCTCGCGTCACCCGGGTGCGGCGACGGGGAACTGCGCGCCGCGCTGGCTGGCGCCCGGTTGCTGGACTGGGTGGACAGCCTGCCCGAAGGCCTGGACACCATGGTCGGTGAGCACGGTGCCCGGCTCTCCGGCGGCCAGCGACAGCGGCTGGCGCTGGCCCGGGCGCTACTCGCGGACTTCCCGCTGCTGATCCTGGACGAGCCGGCCGAGCACCTCGACCTGGCCACCGCCGACGCGCTCACCGCCGACCTGCTGGCCGCCACCGCGGGCCGGACCACCCTGCTGATCACCCACCGGCTGGCCGGGCTGGCGGCGGCCGGGGTGGACGAGGTGCTGGTGCTGGACGGGGGCCGGGTGGTCGAGCGCGGCGGCTGGGCGGAGCTGACCGCCCGTCCGGACGGGCGGCTGCGCGAACTGTGGGAGCGCGAACGGCGGACCGACCGGCTGCTGGTGGCGGCCTGACGGCGATCCGGCCCCGGGGGGGGGGGGGGGGGGGGGGGGGGGGGGGGGGGGGGGGGGGGGGGGGGGGGGGGGGGGGGGAGGGTGGGGGGGGGGGGGGGGGGGGGGGGGGGTGTGTGGGGGT
>NZ_JBVHLF010000004.1:209021-213288 GCF_055559155.1 Kitasatospora sp. NPDC024654 | reverse complement strand
AGGGGTCCCTTCGGGGCTGTGACGTGCGAACTTGGCGGTTCAGCACGGCACCCTACGCCCGTGATCCTTTTACACCGCAGGTTGGACGCGACCGAGCGGCTCCGGGGAAACGGACTGGTCGAAAGACCGGAACCGCGCCCCGGGCCGACTTCACCAAGGGCCGGCGGGCGTCAGTCGCCGACAGGGGGCTACCGTCCTCGGGTATGACGGAAGCGACCTACCTGCACGCCACTCGGACGGCCTACGACATCGTCGCCGCCGACTACGCCAAGCTCCTCAGCGCGGAACTGGAGGCCAAGCCGCTGGACCGCGCGATGCTCACGACGTTCGCCGAACTCGTACGGGCCTCGGAACTCGGGCCGGTCGCCGATCTCGGTTGCGGCCCCGGCCGGGTGACGGCACACCTGCACTCCCTCGGAGTGACCGTCTTCGGCATCGACCTGTCCCCGGAGATGGTCGCGGTGGCCCGCCGGACGCACCCGGACCTCCGGTTCGAGGAGGGATCGATGACCGCCCTGAACCTGGCGGACGGCGTTCTCGGGGGCGTCGTCGCCTGGTACTCGACCGTCCACACCCCACCGGAGCTGCTGCCGACGGTCTTCGCGGAGTTCCATCGAGTACTGGCCCCGGGCGGCCATCTGCTACTCGCCTTCAAGGTCGGCGATGAGCGTCGGCACCTCGAGCAGGCATACGGTCACGAACTGTCGCTCGACGTCTACTGGATGCCCCCGGACCACGTCGCCGAGCTGCTGAGCGAGGCCGGCCTCGTCGTGGACGCGCGGCTGATCCGTGAGCCCGACGAGAGCGAGAGGCCCCGACAGGGCCAGCAGGCGTACTTCCTGGCTCGCAGGCCGGGGAGGCCGTAACCGTCGACCCGCGAGTCGGCTCCCGCCACCGGCCGCCCCAGGGCGCCGAGTCGGTCGAGGCCCGGCCGGGCCGATGGTCGGCGAGGAGGCGGGACCTCGACCGACGCCGGTTTCAGGAGGTACGTCCACCGACAGCTGTGTGACCACAGCGGACTGGCATCAGGAGCGAGAACGGCCCTTCGCCCGAGGCCGGGCGGATGGCCAGCGGGCTGATGGGGCCGCCGAGTTCGAGAAGCAGTCGCTCCTGGGCCGGCGCGGCGAGGGCCTGCAGGAGGTACTCCTGGTTCACCGCCAGGCGCAGGGGTCCGGCCTCGGTGGGCGTGGGGTGGTCCGTGCCCGGGTCGGCGGCCACTCGGAGGGAGCCGTCGCCGTTCAGTACCAGAACGGTCAGCGGGACCTCGGCTCCGTCCGGGGTGGGCTGCTGGTGGCGGGTCGGACCGGTGAGCACGGCGCGCCGCAGCTCGGCGGCGGTCACCGGGACCCGGTGGGCAGGGTCCAGCCGGATCAGCCGGCGGTAGTCGGGGAAGTCCAGCTCCAACCGCCGGCCCTCGACCGTCCGACCGTCGGCTTCGGCCGACAGCCGGTCGCCCGAGAGCGTGAGGGTCAGCTCGTCGCCGCCGACCGCCTCGGCCAGCGCGCGGATCTGGTCGGCGAGCGCGGTCGGGGCCAGCACGCTGAGGGCCCCGCGGGGGCCGGCGTGCACGGTGGACCGGGCGACCGCGATCCGGTAGCGGTCGGTGCTGACCAGGCGCAGCGCGTCGCCGTCCAGGTCGAACAGGACACCGCCGAGCATCGGCAGTTCGGGTGCGGTGCTGACCGCGAAGCGGACGGCGGCCAGCGCGGCGGCCAGCTCGGTACGGTCCACGGTCAGCCGGATGGCGGGCGGTACGGTCATCGGATGCTCCCTCTGGTCGAGCAGGTCTCGGACTGTGGAGAGCTCGCGACGCGCGTCGGCCAGGCCGTCCTCCAGCCGCCGCAGGTGCGCGTCGAGCACTCAGCGGGCGGCGTCGGAGCCGGCGGGGGCGGTCAGCACCAGGCGGATGTCCGCCAGTGGCAGCCCCACCCGGCGCAGCCGGCAGAGCAGCCGGGCGTCGGCCAGCTGGTCGGGCGCGTACCAGCGGTAGCCGGTCTGCGGATCCACCCGGGCCGGGCCGAACACACCCGCGCCGTCGTAGAACCGCAGCGCGCTGACGCCCAGCCCGCTCTCCCTGGCCAGTCGGCCGATGCCGTACATCTCGCTCTCCACGCCGAGGACTCTGCGGGCTCGACCAGGTCGAGGGTCAAGCGCCACGGGGGGCGGGGTCGGGAGTGGAGGCGGGGCCGACGTCACGAGGTCGCCGTCATGAGGTCGCCGTCAAGAGGTCATCGCACGGTAGAGCGGGGTGAGCAGGTCGGCGAGGTTGCGGCCACGTACGGTGATGTCCGGACGGGCCAGCCGGTCGGGGGGCAGGTCCGAGGGGCGGGTGCCGGTGGAGTCCGCGTCGCCCGCGTCGTGCAGCGTGAAGTCGCCCTCCCAGTAACCCTCCAGGCCCTCCGTCATGTCCGCGCCGGTCATGCTTCCACCGCCTCCTCCGCCAGCGTGAGCAGTTCGCGCAGCTCCGCGACCGGGAGTTCGGTCAGCCAGTGCTCGCCGGGCCCGGTCACGGTCTCGGCCAACGTCCTTTTAGCCACGGTCAGTTCGGCGATCCGCTCCTCCACCGTGCCGACGCAGACCAGGCTGCGGACCTGGACGTCGCGGCGCTGACCGATCCGGTGGGCCCGGTCGGTGGCCTGTTGTTCGACCGCCGGGTTCCACCAACGGTCCAGGTGGATCACCTGGTTGGCGGCGGTGAGGTTGAGCCCGGTACCGCCCGCCCGCAGCGAGAGCAGGAAGACCCCCGGACCGTCGGTGCGTTGGAACCGCTCGACCAACGCGTCGCGCTGCCGGGCCCCCAAGCCACCGTGCAGGAAGAGCACCTCGGTGCCGAGCCGCTCGGCCAGATAGGGCTGGAGCATGGTGCCGAACTCGGCGTACTGGGTGAAGACCAGGGTGCGGTCGCCCTCGGACAGCGCCTCGGCCAGGATCTCCTCCAGCCGGGCGAGCTTGCCGGAGCGGCCGGCCAGCGCCGAGCCGTCGTGCAGCAGGTGGGCCGGGTGGTTGCAGACCTGCTTGAGCTTGCCGAGGGCCGCCAGCACGGTGCCCTTCCGCTCGACGCCCTTGATCCCCGCCACCCGCTCCAACAGGTCGGCCAGCACGGCCTGGTAGAGGCCGGCCTGCTCGGCGGTGAGGGTGCACCAGACGGTCATCTCCTGCTTGGCGGGCAGCTCGGCCGCCACCGCGGGGTCGCGCTTCAGCCGGCGCAGGATGAACGGCCTGGTCCGGCGCTGGAGTTCGGCCATCCGCTGCGGATTACCGTGCTGCTCGACCGGGATGCCGTAACGCTCCTTGAAGGCCGCCGCCGAGCCGAACAGCCCCGGGTTGGCGAAGTCGAGGATGGCGTGCAGCTCGGCGAGCCGGTTCTCCACGGGGGTACCGGTCAGCGCGATCCGGTGTTCGGCGGGGAGCGAGCGAAGCGCGCGGGACTGGGCGGCGGCGCTGTTCTTCACGGCCTGCGCCTCGTCGGCGATCACCCGGTGCCAGCGGATCGCGCGCAACTGGTCGGCGTCGCGCGGGAGCAGGCCGTAGGTGGTGATCACCAGATCGGCGCCGGCCACGGCGGCGCGCAGCCCGTCGCCGGCGGGGCGCTCGGCGCCGTGGTGGACGTGCACTCGCACCATCGGGGCGAACCGGGCCGCCTCGCGGCGCCAGTTGCCGACCAGGGAGGTGGGGCAGACGAGGAGGGTGGGACGGGACGCCTCGGCATCCTCGGCGTGCTCGGCGTGCTCGATGGCGAGCAGGGCCAGGGTCTGCACGGTCTTGCCCAGGCCCATGTCGTCGGCGAGTACGGCGCCCAGGCCGAGCCGACCGAGCGAGCGCAGCCAGGCCACTCCACGCTCCTGGTACGGGCGGAGTGTGGTGCCGAACTCGGCGGGGAGCCGCACTTCGCCGGCCGCCGCCGGGTCGCCGCCGCCGAGGAGGGCACCGAGTACACCGGTGGCGTGGACCGGACCGACCGGCAACCCGGCCACCGAGGCCTTCGGGTCCAGCGCCAGCCGTAGCAGCCGGTCCGCGGGCAGCTCGCCCTGCCCCTCCCGTGCCAGGAAGTCGACGGCGGCCGCGATCTGCCGGGCGTCCACCTCGATCCACTGCCCGCGGATCCGCACCAGTCCCTGCTTGGCGGCCGCCAGCTGGGCGAGTTCGTCCGCGGTGAGCGGCTCGCCGTCGACGGCGAGCCCCCACCGGAAAGCCCCCACCCCATCGCGATTTATCCCGCTCGCGGTCCCCCCCCCCCCCGGCGTGGTCACCCCGGCGGCGGACACCC
>NZ_JBVHLF010000004.1:169961-209011 GCF_055559155.1 Kitasatospora sp. NPDC024654 | reverse complement strand
CGCCACCCCCCCCCCCCCCCCCCCCTTTCCCCCCCCCCCCCCCCCCCCCCCCCCCCCCCCCCCCCCCCCCCCCCCCCCTCCCCCCTCCCTCCCCCCCCCCCCCCCCCCCCCCCCCCCCCCCCCCGCCACTGGAAGGCCAGCACCGCGTCGCGGTTGATCCGGCTCGCGGTCTCCACCGCACCGGGCGTGGCCACCCGGGCGGCGAGCGCCATCCCCAGGCGGGGCCGGCGCTGCCACCAGCTGGGCAACAGCACACCGAACCCGGCGCCGGCCAGTACCGGCGCTGCCTCGCGCAGGAAGTCGAGCGCTCCGGCACGGTCGAGCTCCAGAGCCTCGGGACGGGCGGCGCGCCGCGCGGGCGCCAGCTCGGCGCGACAGCGCACCGCGCGGTCCAGCTCGGTGAGGTAGGCCGCCTGCGGGTCGGCGACCCGGCGCTCGAAGGCGGCCAGCGCGGCGCCGCCGGCCCACAGGTCGGCGGCGGTCACCAGGAGGGAGGGCTCGTCCACCGCCTGGATGAGGAAGTCGAGGCGCCAGCGGCCGTCGGACGGACCGGTTCGGGGGTCGGTGGGGTCGGTGAGGTCGGTGGAGTCGGGGCCGGGGTCGGTGGAGTCGGGACCGAGTGGTTCGACCAGCCGTAGGCAGAGCCGGACCGGGGCGGCGGTGTCCGGTCCCGAGGCGTACCAGACGGCGAGCCGGGCGGCCAGCTCGTCGAAGGCGGCCTGCTCGGCCGCGGTCACCGCGGCCGCGGCCCGCCCGGTGCCGGCGGGCGGGGTGACCAGCCGGCCGTCCGCAGAAGCGAGTGCGGCGAACCACCGCTCCACCAGGGGCTCCCCGCCCGGGGCGATCGACTGGCGGTCGCCCCGGGCCACCGGCGCCTGGGCGGCCAGGGCGGCCCGGGCCTCGTAGTCGGTCAGGGCGTCGAGCACCTCCGTCAGCAACTCCGTCCCCGACCGGGCGCCGCGCCCGACCCGGGGGCACCCGTCCGCCAGCGCGGTCGCCTCGCGGCGGGCGGCGGCGTCCGGCACGGGCTGCCAGCGCGCGTGGGCCACACCGTCCTCGCGTACCAGGGCCGGCAGCACCTGGCCGCGCCCGATCAGCCGCCAGGCCAGGTCGTGCACCCCGGTCAGCCAGCGCAGCGAGGCCCCGTACGCGACGTCCACCCGGCCGGCTCCGGGCAGCTCGGAGGTTGTCAACGCCCAACGAGGGTCGAAGAGTTCGCCGAGCAGCTGGGCCGCCTCGGCGGTCTCGAAGAGCAGTACCGGCACCCGCCAGTCGTGCAGCGAGACCCCGCCCGCCCGTCGACTGCCGAGCAGCTCCGGCGACGGGGTGGGCGCACCGCTGAACGAGGGCAGCGCGAGCGTGGCCCAGCGTTCCATCGCCCGGCCGGCCAGCCACTCCAGCCCGGGCCCGATCCCGGCCAGCAGCTCGGCGAGCGGTCCGGCCGGGCAGGCGAAGGGGTGCGGACGGACGTCGCCCGAGCCGCCGGGGACCGGGCCGGTCACCGCGGCCGCGACCCGGGAGTCCTCGGCCCAGAGGGCAAGCCGGGATCCCGTCTGCCAGAGGCCGTGCACGGCGAACATAGGACCTGGCCCTTCGGTGGCGAACTTCTCCGCAGCCTAGCCGCGACCCCCGACACTCGCGCCGTCACCCGATCGGAGGACGGTGGTTGAAGCTTGAACCAAATCGGGCTACCGTGGAGACAAGAAGTTGAAGCCTCAACAAAAGGCTTCTGATCCGACGCCCCGAGGAGAAGCCATGAGCCTGTTCCACCGCAAGAGCACCACCGCCGCTGCCACCGCCGCCACGGTCAGCGGTCCGGACCTCTCGCACCTGACCGGCGACTACACCGTCGACCCCGCGCACAGCCGGCTCGGCTTCACCGTGCGGCACGCCATGGTCACGAACGTGCGCGGCGAGTTCACCGACTACGAGGGCCGGCTGCACCTGGACGGCGGCAACCCGGCCGCCTCCAGCGCCGAGCTGGTGATCAAGGTCGCCAGCGTGGACACCAAGAACGAGCAGCGCGACGGCCACCTGCGGACCGGCGACTTCTTCGCGGCCGAGAGCTACCCCGAGATCACCTTCCGCAGCACCGGCACCGAGCGGCTCGACTCCGACAGCTACCGGATGACCGGCGAGCTCACCATCAAGTCGGTGACCCGCCCGGTCGTGCTGGACCTGGAGTTCACCGGCACCGCCACCGACCCGTACGGGATCGAGCGGGTCGGCTTCGAGGGATCGGCCACCGTCGACCGCACCGACTTCGGGCTCACCTACAACGCCGCGCTGGAGACCGGCGGCGTGCTGATCGGCGAGCGGGTCAAGCTCAGCTTCGACATCTCCGCCGTCCGGGCCCAGGCCTGAGGCCGCCCGCACCGGCCCGCCCCTCCCGCATCTGCGGCAGGATGGCCGCGGACCGGGAGACGGGGAGGGCCGATGGAACTACGGCAGGTGCGGTACTTCGTGGCTGTGGCGGAGGAGCTGCACTTCGGCCGCGCCGCCGAGCGGCTGGTGATCGGCCAGCCCGCGGTGAGCCAGCAGATCCGGCGGCTGGAACGGGAGTTGAAGGTCGAGCTGTTCGACCGCACGCCCCGGCTGGTCCGCCTCACCGCGGCGGGCCAGGCGTTCCTGCCGGCCGCCCGGGCGGTGCTGGCCGCCGAGAACTCCGCCCGCGCGGTGGCCGCCGAGCTGGCGGCCGGGCGGCTGGGCGAGTTCCGGCTGGGCACCGTCACCGGCCTGGGCGAGCGGCTGGACCGGGTGCTCGACGCCTTCCAGCAGCACGCACCCGGAGTGCGGGTCGAGCCGATCTCGCTGCCGATCCAGGAGCGGCTGGCCTGGCTGGCGGACGGCCGGCTGGATGCCGCCTTCATCCGCGCGGCCAGCCCGGACGGCTCCCCCGGGCTGCGCCACCACCAGCTCTGGCGCGACGAGTTGGTCGCCGCCGTGCCCACCCGGCACCCGCTCGCCGCCCGCCCCGCGGTGGAGTTGGCCGACCTCGCCGGGCTGCCGCTGCGGCTGACCGAGCGGCGCAACCATCCGGCCCTGGTCGACCTGGTACTGGACGGCTGCCGGCGGGCAGGCTTCGAACCGGTGCAGAGTCCGGCCCCGGGCAGCCTGCAGGACATCCTGGCAGCGGTCGGCTCCGGGGCGCCGATGTGGAGTGTGGTGTACGCGGCGAACGCGCGGATCACGCGGGCCCCGCGGGTCACCTTCGTGCCGTTCGCACCGCCGGGGCTGGCACTGCCGGTGTCGCTGGCGGTCCGGGCGGGCACGACGTCGGAGCGGGTCCGCCTGGTGCTCGACGCCTGTCGCCTACCGTCCACCACCCCTGCCACCAGCGGTGATCAGGATTCGTGATCGCTGTCGGAGTGATTCGGGCCTGGGTCGCGACCGGGGTTCCGCGATGGACTGTTCCCCGTCGGCAGGAGACATCGGAAGGGCCGGTGCCGGCCGATTCACCGAGGAGCAGACCATGCCCATCGTCACCGTCCAGCAGGGCCCACGCACCGTCGAGCTCAAGCGCGAGCTGGTCGCCAGGATCACCGACGCCTTCGTGGACGCCTACCAGATCCCGGCCGAGAGCGTGCAGGTCTGGATCCACGAGGTGCCCACCGACAGCTGGGGCGCGGCCGGCCGGTTGACCGCCGACAAGTGACCGACATCTGACGCCAACTGCCCACCTGGGGCTGATCGTTCAGGCGGGGGCGTCGGTTGCGCGGGGTTCAGCCGACGCCCCTCCGGTTCCCGCTCCGGCCGTCACCGGTCCCATGGCGGCCACCGCCGGTCCCGCCCCGGCCGTCGCCAGCAGGGCCGCGTCCTCCGCGGCCAGCCAACTACCCGGCGGGCGCCGCAGCCAGGCCTCGCGATCACCCAACTCCCGTGCGTGCGCACACAACAGCGCGAGCCCCGGGGTGACCGGGCCCGGCCGGTGGACCAGGCCGAGCAGCGTGAGCGGCACCGGATCCACCAGCGGCCGGGTCAGCACGCCGGGAATCCGCGGCCCGCCCAGCGTGGTGAGCATCGGGTGGCCGTGTCGGGCCAGGTAGCGCGCCGTCTCGTCCACCCCGACCGGCGGTGCGGACGGTGGCGCGGCCGTCAACCCGTGGGCGGCCAGCAGGCGTTCGCCGAGGTCGGTCCACTCGGTGGTGGCCGGATTGCCCGCGCAGATGTCGACCGGGTGACCGGCGAGGTCGGCGAGGCGCACGGCCGCCCGTCCGGCCAGCGGGTGCTCCGCCGGCAGCAGCAGCGCCAACCGCTCCAGCCGGACCGGCCGGTGGACCAGCCGTTCACGCACCGCGGCCGGCAGCCCGCTGTAGCAACCGAACGAGACGTCCAGCCGATGTGCGAGCAACTCCCCCGTCGCGGCCGCCAGTCCACCGTGGTAGCGGGCCAGCAGTTCGAGCCGCGGCGCGGCCGAGCGGGCCGCCGCGAGGATCCGCACCGCCGTCAGGTCGTCACCGGTCACCTCGCTGTTGAGGTCCACCAGCAGCGGCCGGTTCGCCGCCGGAGCCAGTATCTCGTCCTGGATCGCCAGCAATCTCCGTGCCTGCGGGAGGAGTTGCTCGCCCGCCGGGGTGAGCGTCACGCTGCGGGTGGTACGCGCGAAGAGCTCCCGGCCGAGCAGTCGTTCGAGGGTCCGGACGTCCCGGCTGAGCGCCTGCTGCGCGACGTGCAGCCGAGCCGCCGCCTGGCCGAAGTGCAGGGTCTCGGCGGTCGCGACGAAGCCGCGCAGCAGGCGGGGGTGCAGGTCGACGGGCATGGCCGCAGGGTAACAACGCGGCGCGGCACGACGGTCGCCGAGAACCTGCGGGCGGGCGGGCCGCCGGGCGGCGGGGCGGCGGGCGGGCGAGGACCACCAGGAGGATTGACAACGAGAGTGCGTCAGTGCGCGGGAACAGGTGTTGGACCGGCCGGCGGGTGGGCGGCCAGGCTGGAGGCACCGCCGATCAGCCTCCCCGGGAGAACCGTGTTCTCGTCGTACCGTCGTGTCCTCGCCCACCCCGGCGCCCTGGCGTTCACCCTCGGCGGCCTGGTCGCCCGGCTGGGCGGCGGCATGCTGGGCATCAGCACGCTCAACGCGATCGCCCAGCTGCGCGGCTCCTACGCGCTGGCCGGCGCGGTCGCCGCGGCCGGATCGGTCGGGGTGGCGCTCTGGCTGCCGCTGCTCGGGCGGCTGGTCGACCGGCACGGACAGGCCCGGGTCGCGCTGCCCGCCGCGCTGCTCGGCGTCCTGCCGCGGGCCGGACTGCTGCTCTGCCTGGGAACGGGCGCGCCCGACTGGCTGCTGCTCGCCTGCGCGTTCACCGCTTCGGCCGGCCCGAACCTGGGCGGGATGGCCCGGGCCCGCTGGGCCCACCTGCACCGGAGCGACCCGGCGGCCCGGCACGCCGCCGCCTCGCTCGAACAGGCGCTGGACGAACTCTGCTTCCTGGCCGGGCCGGCGCTCGGCATGCTGCTCTGCGACACCCTCTTCCCGGCGGCCGGGCTGCTGGCCGCCGGTGTGCTGGGCACGGTCGGCACGCTGCTCTTCGCGGCGCAGCGGCGGACCGAACCGCCGCTCGCGGTCGCCGCAGCGGCCTCGAGGGCGGGATCGCCCCTGCGGGCACGCGGCGGCGGCGTGCTGCTCGGCGCGTTCCTGGCCACGGGGGCGGTCTTCGGCGCGCTGGAGGTCAGCACGGTCGCGTACGTCTCCGCCGGTCCCGGGCACGGCCACCGGGCCGCCGCCGGCTGGCTGTTGAGCCTGCTCGCGGCCGGCTCCTGCCTGTCGGGGCTGGTCTTCGGGACCAGGCCGGCCCGGCGCGCGCCGGACGTCCGGTTCCGGCTCGGGCTCGCCGCGATGAGCGGGTTGCTGCTGCTCCCGCTGGCGGCCGGCCGGTGCGGCGCGGGCACCGGGATCCTGGCGGTCGCGCTCCTCCTCGCGGGCACCGGCACCGCGCCCACCATGGTGACCGGCATGACGCTGCTCCAGGACCTGCTGCCGCCGGGCACCCTGAACGAGGGAATGGCGCTGGCCGTCTCCGCGCTGCTCACCGGCATCTCGGCCGGCTCGGCGCTCGGCGGCCTGATCGCCCAGCACGCCGCCGCCTCGGGCATCGGCTACGCCCTGGCCGTGACGGCCGCGCTGCTCGCCCTGCTGACAGCGACGGCCGGCCACCGGCACCTGCGCGCGAGCCCGCCCAGCACGCCGAGGCCCGGCGCCCCGACGACCGGCACCCCGACGAGCAGCACGCCGCCGGCCGCCCCGGAACGAGCGCGGCGGCGTGCCGGGTGGGCACCGGAGACCTGGGCCGGTGCCCGGGCCGGGTGGGGCGGGTGACGGGGACCGGGCGCGGGCTCGCCGAGGGCGGGTGGAGCCGCTGCCCGGGCGCGGGGTGATCGTCCCGGTCCATGCCCACCACGGATCAGCCTCCCGGCCACGGCCGCGCCCAGGTGTACTCGTACTCGGGCAGCTCGAAGCCGCCTGGGAAGGGCGCCCGACGCTCGTCGGTCCGGACGCCGCCGCAGCGCTCGTAGAACGCGACGGCACGCCGGTTCTCCCGCAGCACCTCGAGGTAGAGCGCCGCGCCCGGGTGCGCGGACGCGACCCAGGAGCGGGCCGCGCCGAGCAACGCCGTCCCGATGCCGCCGCCGGTGAGGCCGGGGCGTACGTGCAGGTTGTCGACGAGCACCCGGCCGTCCGGCTGCGGCACGAGGTAGCCGAAGCCCACCGGCTCGCCCGGCCCGTCCTCGGCGACCAGCAGGAGCGGCGTCGCGGCCGGCTCGCCGTAGTCGACGGTGAGCCGGAGCTCCCACAGCTCCCGCCGCTCCGCGAGCAGCCCGTCCCCCAGCGCCTCGGGCGGGACGATCCCGGCGTAGGCCGTGCGCCAGCTGGCGGCGTGCAGCGCGGCGACGGCCGGGGCGTCGGCGGCCGTCCCGGTGCGGATGGCTATCTCGGTGTCGATCACGGTCCCGAGCCTGTCACACTCCGAACCGGGCGCCGACCGCTCCAGGGCTAGGCTCGACCCTCGTGGACGACAGGGCGGCACCGGACTACGGCGTGGGTACGACGGCGGGCGCCCGGGCCCGGCCGAAGACGGAGAAGAGCGAGCAGACCCGTGCGCTCATCCTGGAGACCGCGATGCGGCTGTTCCAGGAGCGCGGGTACGACAGGACGACGATGCGCGCGATCGCCGGCGAGGCCGGCGTCTCGGTGGGCAACGCGTACTACTACTTCGCGTCGAAGGAGTACCTGATCCAGGGGTTCTACGACCGGATGACGTACGAGCACGCGGCCGACGCCCGGGCCCGGATGGCCGGGACCCGGGACTTCACCGAACGCCTGCGGATCGCGCTGACCTCCTGGGTCGACTGCGCGGCGCCGTACCACGAGTTCGCCGCGCAGTTCTTCCGGACCGCGGCCGACCCGAACAGTCCGCTGAGCCCCTTCTCCGACGAGTCGCACCCGGCCCGGGCGACCGCCGTGCGGCTCTTCCGCGAGGTGTTGGAGGACTCGGAGCTGGCGCCCAAGCTCGACGCCGAGCTGGCCGAGCTGCTGCCCGACCTGCTCTGGCTGCACCTGATGGTCGTCGTGCTGTACTGGGTGTTCGACCGCACCGAGGACACCGAGCGGACCCGGGCCTTCGTGCACCGCTGCACCCCGCTGGTCGCGAAGGTGGTCACCCTCTCGCGCTACCGGGTCTTCCGCCCGCTGGTGCGGGACGCCAAGGGGCTCGTCCAGGACTTCGTCCTGCCGACCATCGGACGTTCCCGGGCCGGCGCACCGGCGGAGGCGGAGGCGACAGGAGCGGCGGCGGCGGAAGAGGCGGCGGAGTTCAGAAGCCGTCCGGGTTCCACGCCCTGAGCGGCGTGCGCAGCAGCAGGTCGAGCGCCTGTGCCGCACCCTGGCGCAGCTCGGTGACCAGCGCGGCCGCGGCGAGCCGCGGGGCCGTCTCGGCGCCGAGGTAGAGCCTGCCGAGTTCGGCCGCGCCCAACGCGAGGTCCGCGGGGTCGTCCGTCCTGGTGACCCGTCCGGTGCCGGTCGGATCCACCTCCAGCGCCCAGCGGCCGGCCGCGTGGCCGTCCGGGTCGGCGACGTCCAGCACCACCCGGCCCGGGGCGCCGTACGTCCGGGCCCCGAAGGCCGCCGGGACGTCCAGCACGCGCAGCCACACGAAGTCGCAGTCGTCCTCGTACGGCCTGGCGGCCCGGGGGTCGGCCAGCAGGAGGGGCAGCGGGTCGTCGGGGGCGATGTTGGGCACGGTCACGTGACGCACCCAGTCGACCGAGAGCAGGTAGCGCCAGAGCGCGACCTCGGTCGGCGGATCGAGCGCGAGGAAGTCCCGCACGGTGAGGGTGTTGTCCGGGACGGGACCGGCCCAGTTGTCGTCAACCTGGTAGACCGCGAGCCCGGTGACCGTGCCGGCGGCGTCCCGGTGGACCACCGCGAACGGCTCCTTCCACTCCCGGCCGGGCATGGTCGTCTCGCCGGTGAGCGGCTTCCAGAAAGCGGCGTCGCGGGCGATCGCGCCCGGCCGGCCGCGCCGCCAGCGCTCGTGCAGCTCGGGGCCGAGCTTGCCCAGCTCGGCCATGTCGATCAGGTCGAGCCGCCCGCCGGGCACGGTCGGCAGGCCGGGACGCAGGCCACGGGTCCGGCTCAGGTCGACGCGCCAGCCATGGTGACGGGTCGCCGGGCCGAAGCCGAAGCGGCCGTAGATCCCGTACTCGGCGGCGATCAGGATCGCCGCCGCCTCACCGCGGTCGCGCGCGGCGGCCAGCTCACGGGTCATCATCCGGGTCAGCAGGCCGCGCCGGCGGTGGGTCGGGTGGACGGTCACCCCGGTGATCGCGGAGACCGGGAGCAGCGCCCCGCCGGGCAGCGTCAGCTCGGTGGGGAAACTGCGGAAGGTGCCGACGATGCGCTCACCGTCGAAGGCACCGACGGTACGCTTCGGAAACAGCCTCAGCCGGCGGAACTCGGGCGCGTCCGGCAGCCCGGCCCGCAGGAACCCGACGCTCACCGCCGCTCCCCACGCCGCCAGTTCGTCCTCGCCGACGACACGGATCTCGATGCCGCCCGCCTCGCCCGCGTCCTGCTCCACCGATGTCACGCTGCTCATCGCGCCACCGTAATGCGGACGGACGGAACAGGCAGCCGAATTTCTCCGGCGGGCGCGGGTGCTCGCCGGCCGGGGCGGGGGCGGGGATCGTCCCGGCGGCCTCCTCGGTTGCCGCGAGGCCGCGGACTTCACCGTTCGGCGGTCAGGGGCGGGCGTAGAAGTCGGGCCGGCCCATGATCCAGAGGCTGGCCTGCTTGATCACGGCGCCGGTGTGCGGGGCCTCGATGATCTGGTCGTCGCCGACGTAGATGGCCACGTGGTGGATGTCGGCGGCCTTGCCGGTGTGGCTCCAGAAGACCAGGTCGCCGGGGCGGAGGTCGCGGTAGGTCACCGGGGTGGACTCGGCGTACTGGTCGGCGGCGAAGTGGGTGAGGTGCTTGCCACCCTGCTTCCAGGCCAGCATGGTCAGGCCGGAGCAGTCGTAGCCGAGCGGGCCCTCACCACCCCAGATGTACGGCAAGCCGAGCTTGGAGCGGGCGAAGTCGAGGGCGGCCCGGGCGCCGTGTTCGGTCCAGGCGGCACCGTTGCGGGGCGGGTCGTCGGAGGCCGCGGGGGCGGGGGCGGGCGGGGCGGCGGCAGGGGGTGCGGCCACGGTGGCAGCGGTGGCCTTGGCCGCCTCCGCGGCCTGCCGGGCGGCGAGCGCCTCCAGCGCCTCCTGCCGCTGGCGGGCCAGCTCGACGGTGGTGTGCCGGGCCTGGGCCAGCGCGGCGAGCAGGCCCTCGCGCCGACCGGCCAGCGCGGTGACCCGCGCCTGCTGTGCGGTGACCCGTGCCTGCGCCTCGGCCTTGGCGTGCTCGACGGCGTCGGCGGCGCGGGTGGCCTCGTCGGCGGCGGACCGGGCGGACCGGCCGGCCTCGGCGGCGGCGGCCGCGCTGGAGGTGGCGGCGTCCAGGATCTGCCGGGTGTTGTCGCCCGCCTCGCCGACCGCCTCGGCCTGCGCACCCGCGGCCTGCGGTCCGGGCGTGCCCAGCAGGGCGTTGATCGCGGAGAGCTCCGGAACGCCGCCCGAGCGGTACATGGCGGCGGCGAGCCGGGCGGCGTCCTCGGCCGCCGCGGACCGGGCGGCCTCCGCGGCCGAGGCGCGCGCGGTGGCTTCGACCGCCGCGGTCTGGGCCTTGTCGAGCCGGACCCGGGCACCGTTGTAGGCCTCGACGGCCTGCTCGGCGATCCGGCCGGCCTGGTCCAGCTCGCTCCGGGCACCGGTGAGCCGGGCCTCGATCGCCGACTCGGCCGCCGCCGCGTGGTCCGTCTCGGCCTGTGCCCGGGAGATCGCGTCGCTCGTCGGGTAGGGCGGGTCGTCCGCCGGAGCGGCGGCCCGCTCGCCACCGTCGGTGACCGGGCGCGGTGCCGCGAGCGCGCCGGCCGGGGCGGGCAGCGGGCCCGCCACGGCGGCGAGGGCCAGCAGCAGGGCGGGCAACAGCCTGCGGATCACGAGAGGGCCTCCTCGTGCGACGATCAGCCATAGATCCCATCAAGTGACTATTCGGTCACTGGCCGTCATAGTCTCAAACATGACGAATCGTCAGCGTTAACCTCGCGCCCGCCATACGGGTGAGGGATCGGAGCAGTTCGAAGCAGCGTGGTCAGGGCCTGCGTCGGGCGATACGGGTGCGGGTGCGGTACGAACGGGCCCGCCCGGCCTGGACGGTGCGGCGGCGCTGGACGGCGGCGCGTTCGGCGGTCCGGGTGCTGCGGGTCTCCAGGTGCGCGGCGGCCCGGGCGGCCAGCTGCTCGGCCACCCGGTGGGTCGCCGCGTGGTGGGCCGGAACCTTGTCCGGCGCGCCCGCGATCAGGTCGAAGACCCAGGTCCGGGCCCGGTCCGCGCGCCGGTGCAGCAGCCGTTCGCGGCGCTGCGCCCGGGCCCGGCGGCGCGGCCGACCCGCGTACCGCCAGCGCGCCCAGGGACTGGACGGACGGGCCAGCCGGACCGCGCCGATCCAGGACAGGCCCGGCACCATGATGCCCAGCAGTCCGGTCCACACCTTGCCCTTGAAGAGCGCGACCAGCGACATCAGCGCGTTCACCGAGATCACCGCGACCAGCCCCCACCGGGTGTCCTCCCCCGGGACCACGCCCAGTGGGACGTAGCCGGTGAGCAGCAGCGCCGTCAGCAGGATCCCGAGGATCACCGCGTCCACCGACTTGCGGCCCTGCTCGCTCCAGTAGACGTCCTCCAGATGCAGGATCAGCGCGAACTCGTCCAGCACCAGGCCGCAGCCGATCCCGAAGAGCAGCCCGAACCAGTCGATCCACGGGTGGCCGCCGCTGGTCGCGAAGACCCCGATCCCCGCCACCAGCAGGCAGCCGACCCCGAAGACCATGTGGTGGATGTGCAGCCCGCCCGGCGTGATGTTCCCCGGCCACCAGCGGACCTGGGCCCGGATCATCCGCACGCTGAACCGGATGAACACGAAGGAGCTGATGAAGCCGACCAGCAGCAGGAAGAGCGGCTGCTTGTGCGCCGCCACGATGTGCTCGTGGTAGCCGTTCACCAGGCCGGCGATCTGCATGAGCGGGTCTTTCTCGGGTCGACGTCCTTCGTCCTCGGGCTCGGGTCGGGCACGCCGGCGGTGGCGCGCCGGGGCCCGTGGTACTAACGGCCGATCAGAACCCCCGGGTGCGCTTCGCCGCCCGGCGCGGCACGCTGAAGTACGGCACCAGCCGGTGCTCCGCGCCGGGGCCGGGCACCTTCAGGAAGAGCCGGGCCACCTCGCCTCCCAGGTTCACCCCGATCGCCAGCGCCATGGCCAGCGCGGCGGCCCGGCTGACCGAGACCAGCCCGGCCGAGGAGTGCGACTGGGCGAACGAGAGCATCCCCAGGTAGAGCGCGGAACCGGGCATCAGCGGGCCGAGCGCGGCGGTCACCAGCGGCAGCGCCGAGGCGTGCCGGTAACGGGCCATCAGCTGTCCGAAGAGACCGACCAGGCCGGCGGCTATCCCGGTGGCCACGATCGCCGAGACGTGGGCGTTGTAGACCAGCACGCCG
Organism: Kitasatospora sp. NPDC024654; assembly: GCF_055559155.1. Classification (NCBI taxonomy): domain Bacteria; kingdom Bacillati; phylum Actinomycetota; class Actinomycetes; order Kitasatosporales; family Streptomycetaceae; genus Kitasatospora; species Kitasatospora sp. NPDC024654. Next base: position 196,930 of record NZ_JBVHLF010000004.1, on the reverse strand, counting down.
TACGTCGTCCAGCCGATCCCGCTGTTGAAGGTGACCAGCGCGAGGGTGTGCCGGTCGGTCTGCAGCAGCATCGCGAAGGCCAGCGTGAGCAGCATCGCGGCGACCAGCTGGACCGGTGGGTTGTTGACCCCGCTCATGGTCTCGGCCGGTTTGAGGTTGGCGTCGTAGCTGACCCCGGCGTAGAGGATCAGCATCACGCCGATCACGATGCCGGCCACCAGGTAGACCACTTCGAGCAGCCGGGCGGCGGCGGTGATGTAGAAGCCGGTCAGGCCGTCCTGCACGGCCGCCACCAGGGCCCGTCCGGGCAGCAGGGCGAACAGGCCACCGGTGATCACGATCGAGCCGCGCAGGCCGAGGTCGTTGAGCGAGAGGATGATGCCGAAGGCGGCGGCCGGCATCGCGGCGACCACGAACTGGTAGAACTCCGGCAGCCCGCGCCGGGCCACCAGCGAGGCCAGCCGGTCGCCGACGATCGCGGCGACGAAGGCGTTGGCGAAGACCAGCCAGGCCTTGGCGTCGATCCGGCCGCCGACCAGGAAGGTGGCCGCACCGGCCAGCAGGCCGGTGGTCAGCGAGATCAGCCAGGCCGGGTACGGGTGGCGGTTGCGGCGGATCACGGCGAGCCGACGGTAGGCGTCGTTGACGGTGATCCGCTCGGCCGTGATGTCGGCGACCAGGCGGTGGACGGCGGCCAGCCGGGTGTAGTCGGAGGTCCGGCGGCGGACCACCCGGGCGGCGGTGACCGGGGCCTCGACCAGCGAGGGCTGGTAGGAGATCGAGATCAGGGTGAAGGTGACCTGCGGCTCGCAGCGGTCCAGGCCGTAGGCGTGGGTGACGCCCAGCATGGCGGCCTCGACGTCCTCGGCGCTCTCACCGCTGGCCAGCAGCAGCTCGCCGATCCGCAGGCTGAGGTCGAGGATGCGCGGCACGTTGCGGGCGGTGGCCTCACCCTTGGCCTCGCGCGGGGTGCGCTCGAAGGCCGGGCGCTCGGACATCGGGGTGCGCAGCAGGGTGCGCATCCGGTCCGGCCAGGGCGCCGCGCCGGGGGCGCCGGGTCGCAGGGTGGGGATGTCGACGTCGACGTCGGCCGGCGGGTGGTAGCCGACGGCCCGCCAGACCTCCAGGGCGACGGTGTCCTCGGAGGAACCGCCGACGCCCTCGGGGGCGGTGGGCTCGGGGGTGGGGTGGCCCAGCAGGCCGGGGGTCTCCACGGGGAGCGGGGCGAGCGGGATCTCCTGGGTCCGCTCGGCGGGCGGGAGGGGGTGGCCGAGCAGGCCCTCGGTCGGCGGGGCCTCGCGCTCGGGGGTGCCGGGCTCGTCGGGGGTGGGCGCCGGGGTGGCTGCTCCCGTTGCCACGGGTGCCGGTTCGGCGGACGTCTGCCGCCCGTCACGCCCCGGGTCCGTCGCCCGGGTCCGTCCGTTCCCCCTGCTCCCGCCGCGCAGATTCCTGCTGCTGCCCGGCCGGCCCCGCTTAGGCACTGCCGCTCCCCTCGCCATCCTGGTGACCTGCCGCCACCGTCATGATCGTCCGTTTGTACTTCCACCTTGCCCGACGCCGACCCCGCGTGCACGGGGCGCCACTGGCATTGAGCGAATGGATTGTCCAAAGAGCGAACGATACGACTGTTTGATGAGCTTTGGGATCATCGCCCCTGGTGGCGGCGGTCTGTCAGCGCCGCGTGGGGGCGGGCTCGGGGGGCGGTGCCTCGACGCGCGAAGGACGGAGTCGGGCGCGCAACAGCTCGATCGCGACCGGCAGCGCCGAGACCAGGACGATGCCGACCAGGATCAGGTCGATGTGGTCCCGCACGAAGGCCACCTGGCCCAGGAAGTACCCGAGCACGGTCACCCCGGCCCCCAGAGCACGCCGCCCAGCACGTTGTAGACCAGGAAACGGCGGTAGTTCATCCGACTGACCCCGGCGACGATCGGCGTGAAGGTCCGCACGATCGGCACGAACCGGGCCAGCACCAGCGCCTTCGGCCCGTGCCGCGCGAAGAACGCCGCCGCCTTCTCGACGTCCTCCTGCCTGAAGAACCGCGAGTCGGGCCGGCCGAACAGGCTCGGGCCGACCCGCCGCCCGAACAGGTAGCCGGCCTGGTCGCCGGCCACCGCGGCGGCGACCACCAGCAGGCAGACCAGCCAGAGCGGCTGCGTGACGTACTGGCCGTGCGCCACCAGCAGGCCGGTGGTGAAGAGCAGCGAGTCGCCGGGCAGGAAGAAGCCGATCAGCAGCCCGGACTCGGCGAAGACCACCGCCAGGATGCCGAGCAGACCGAAGTCGGTGATCAACCCGGTCGGATCGAGCCAGGCGGGGCCGAGGGCAAGGCTGTTCACGAGGGGGCACTCCGGGGGTCTCGGGGGCTCCTCCCGATGGTAAAGCATTGGCAAAGGCGACGGAGAACGGCGGACGCGCGGGCCGGTCAGAGGCCGTAGCGGGTGATGGTCCGCTGGTGGGGGGTGGGGTCGGCGCCGGCCGCGGTGGCGAGGTCGAGCCAGGCCAGCGGGTGCGGCCAGTGGGCGGTCAGGTGGTGGAGGAGGGCGTCGGCGTCGGCGGCGGAGGCGGTCGGCGGGATTCCGACGGCCGCGTAGACGCCGGGCAGCGAGCCGTCCTCGTCCGCCGGGTCGCTGATCCGGTAATCGCTGCCGCTGTAGGCCCACACCCCGTACCCCGCCGTCTCGAGGGCCGCGCGCAACTCGGCCCAGGGTTCCGGGCCGGGCCAGCCGCCGTCGATCCAGTGGGTGGTGTAGCCCGCCGGGTCGAGCAGGGTGAGCAGCTCGAAGGTGGGTCGCCAACCCTCCCGTTCCTCGGCCGGCGCGTCCTCGCCGGGGCGCGGCTCCAGCAGGGCCGGCGTGAAGACCACCACGTCGCGGTGGTTGAGCGGGACCTCGTCGCCCAGCACCGGCAGGATCCGGGCGGTGGCCGGCCCGGTGCGGACGGCGGGCAGGTCCGCCGGGGAGCCGTTGTCGCGCCGGGCCCGGACGGTGATCAGCTGCAGCTCCTCGTCGATCGGACCCTCGGAGCCGTCGAACGCGAAGCCGAGCCGGCCGGCGACCTCCCGCACCACGGCCCAGTCGCGGTTGGCGCTGGCGGCGGTCGCCAGGTGCCAGAGGTCGGCCTGCTCGACGTCCGCGTCAGCGGCCCGGGCCAGCAGCTCCTGGTAGTGGCGCTGGGCCGCCGGATGGTCGCCGAGTTCGGTGCCGGCCCGAGCGGCGAGCCGGCGCGGGGCGAGCCGCTCGGGGTCCGTCGCCAGCAGCGCCGCGCACAGCTCGGCGGCCTCCGCCCAGCGGCCCTCGGCCTCCGCCCAGCGCGCCCGCACCCAGTACGCCTGAGCCGGCGCGGTCGTGGCCAGCCGCTCGGCCAGCCGGCGGACGCCCTCCGCGTCGCGCGCCTCGATCAGCACCGACCCGAGCACGACGGGGAGGTCGGGGTGGTCCGGGTCGGCGTCCAGCCGGGCCCAGAGCAGCTCGGCCCCGGTCCGTTCCTGGCCCAGCGCTGCCAGCAGGGCGGCCAGGTTGAGCAGCAGCTCGGTAGCGGGCGCCGGGTCGTCGGCGGGCGGCTCGCCGGCCGCGGCCCAGCCGGCGGCGAGCAGATCGAGGTCGGCTTCCGGCCCCTCGGAACCGCCCGCTTCGGCGCGGGCGGCGAACCAGTCCAGCAGCTCCCCCGGAGCCACCGGCAGCTCGGCCACCGGCAGCGCCTCGGCGGCGGCGCGCAGTTCGGCGAGCGGCCCGGCCACCCCGTCCGTCCGGCGCAGCACGGCGAGCTTGCGCTCGGCGGTGCCGACCAGCGCCAGCGCGACCGTCCGCGCCCCGCGCCGGACCGCGAGCCGGCCGGCGATCAGGGCCAGGTCCAGGCACGGGCGGTGCGAGCCGGCGGCGTCCAGGTACGAGACCCAGTCGGCGAGCCGGGCGCCGAGCCCGACGTCGTTCGGGTGGTGACCGGCGACGACCAACCGCTCCACCGTGTCCGCCCAGCGGTGCCGCAGGTCGGCGTACTCCTGCGCCTCCTCGGCCGGGGGCAGCTGCGCCAGCGCCTCCGCCCAGCGGCCGAGCGCGGCCAGCCCGCGTGCCCGGTTCACCGCGAACTTGCGCCGGTCGTCGTCGTCCAGCGGGCGCCCGGTGGCGGTGTGGGCCTGCTCGGCGGTGTCCAGCGCGGCGAGCATCTCCTCGTAGCGGCCGAGCCGGTGGAGCGCGGAGGCCCGGCCGTGCCCGAAGGCGAGCGAGACCCGCTGGCCGGCCGCCTGGATCCGGGTCTGCGCCCGGTCCAGATGGGCGAGCGCGGCCTCGGCCCGCCCGTCGTCCTCCAGGGTGTCGGCGTACTCGCGGGAGAGGCAGTCGAAGCAGGCGCGGGCCGGCTCTACCCGTTCCAGCGTCTCCTCCAGCACCGCGAGCCGCTCCGGGACGTAGCCGGGGCCGTCGATGTTGGCGTGGCAGATGGTGAAGTCCTGGACGGTGCAGACCGACTGCGGGCAGCCGACGGTCTCCTCGCGGTGCGCGAACTCCAGCAGCGAGACCGCCTCGGCCATCGCCTGCTCGCCCTGGTGACGCTTGTTCAGCAGGTTCTGCAGCCGCCAGTGCCGCAGGAAGACCTCGACCCAGTCCAGCCCGAGCGCCCGGGCCGAGGCGAGCGCCTCGGGGAACATCGCGTCGAGTTGCTCGTTGCGGCCGTCCACGGCGTGGCCGGAGATCTCGGCCAGGGCGTTGGCCAGCCGGTACTGGCCGGAGTCGAGGAGCTGCTCGTGCGTGTCGTGCACCCAGCCCCAGATGTCGGTGGTCACGCGCTCTCCCCCTGCGGGTCGGACGGGTCGGACGGCTCGGGCGGCTCAGTGCCGAACAGCCCGGCCGGGTCGGCCGGCAGCACCCCGGCGGGGACGGCCGGCGCGGTGAGCGCGGCCACCGCCGTACCGACCCCGGCCAGCGCGGCGGCCAGGTCGCCGCCGGTCGGGCCGGCCGCCGCCGCCATGATCACCTTGAGCGAGCGGAGCAGCCCGGCGGCGGTGGCGCTGCCGGTGTGCCCGGAGCGGTAGGCGGTGAGCAGGTCCTGGACGGCCGGCGAGCCGGTGTTCAGGTAGAGCCGGGCCTTGACCGTGCCGTCGGTCCGGGCGGTGAACGCCCGGGCCAGCCGCAGCGCGGCGGACGGGATCCGGGCGTCCGCCTGGTCGTCCTCGATCCGGGCCTTCAGCTCGGCCTCCCGGTCCGGGACCAGCACCAGCGGCAGGCCGGGCGGGTCGAACCGGGCCGGCACCAGCAGCTCCTCCCGGTCCGCCAGCGCGGCGGCCAGCCAGGCGGTCTCCTCCGCGGGCAGCGGACGCTCGGGCTCGCGGAACAGCGCGCGGTTGCCGCTCTCGCCGCCCAGCTCGACCAGCCGGCAGCCGCGCAGTTCGGCGTAGCGGCGCAGGAACGGCAGCACGGCGTAGCGGTCACCACGGGCGATCGGGACCCGCATCGCCCGGTAGAGCATCTCCTCGAAGCCGCCGCCGCTGCCGAGCGCGACGTGCACCGCGCCGTTCCCGGCCGCCCGCAGCGCACCCGCGGTCAGGTCGCCCTGCGAGGTGGGTACCGGGACGTCGTCGGCGAGCAGGGTGAAGAGCCGTTCGTCGCAGAGTGCCGCGCCGAGCAGGTCCTGACCGTGCCGGGCGAGGATCCGGCGCCAGGCGGCGGGGTGCAGTCGGGCGGTCTCGTAGAGGCCGTCCACGATGGCCTCGGCCAGCGCCCGCTGGAGCGCGCGGTAGTGCTCGTCGCGCTGGAGGTCCTCGCGGCTGGCGGTGGGGGTGAGGCGGTTGGACTCGACCACGCCGCCGACGAACCCGGCCCAGCTGGGCAGCAGGTCGCGGGCGTCGTCGGCGAGCAGCATGCCGCGCAGGTAGACGGCCAGGTCGCGGTTGTCGCTGCTGCCGTACGTGCCGCCGTCCTGCACCCAGAGCAGGCCGACCGCGTCGGAACCCTCGACGGGCCCGAACGGGAAGGCGGTGAGCGGCTCGAAGCGACGGCCGAAGGCGGCGGCGAAGGCCATCCGGGCGGCGTGCCGGCGCTCGGCGGGAAGCCGCTCACGCCAGGGCACCGGGACGTCGTTGACCGGCCGGGCGTCGTCGCCGACGTGGACCGGGACGCCGAGCAGCACGCAGTACCGGGTGAGCACCCCGCGCAGCGCCTGCTCGTCGGCCAGGTGCGCGTGTTCGGGCTTGAGGGCCAGCTCGACCACGGTACCCGGGACCGACCGCGGGTCGGTGGGCTCGACCTGGTACTGCTCGCCGCCGCGGCTGCGGTAGCGGTGGCCGCGGGTGGGCTCGCGGTGCGAGGTGGTGGTGACGGTGACCTCGTCGGCCACCGAGAAGGCGGAGAGGAAACCGAGGCCGAAGGCACCGATCAGCTCCTCGCTGCCGGTGACCTCGCGCAGCAGCCGGGTGTAGCCGGTGCCGACGGTGGCCAGGTACGCGTGGATCTCCGGTTCGGTGAGGCCGGCGCCGGTGTCCTCGATGGTGACGGTGCGGGCGGCCGCGTCGCCCCGGACCCGGATCAGCGGGGTGGCCGCGGCGGCGCCGGCCGGGTCCTCCAGCCGGCGCCGGGTGTGCGAGTCGTGGGCGTTCTGCACGAGTTCGCGCAGCGCGACCAGCGGGGTGGAGTAGAGGTGCGTGGCGAGGACGCCCACCAGGCCGCCGAGGTCGACCTCGGTGGTCCGCAGCCGCCCGGGGGCGGGGTCGTTCGCCGGTCCGTTCGCCGGCGCGCGGTCGGGGTCCTGACCTTCGTGACCTACAGACATGAGGCCTCAGTGTGCCAGTACGACCATCAGCCGACCAGCGCTTTCCGAAGCGGCGAGTTTGCCCAGGCCGGCCGCCTGTTGAAACCTCCAGGCCGGGCTTTCCCAGGACAATCCCACCATCGGGCGAATCGACGGCCGATCCATGGCCCCGCGGCGGTGGGCTGGTGAATGCTGATCACGCGACGTCAGGCAACGGCGCAGCCGGGGCGGCCACCCCGCAGACGCCACTCGCAAGTACCTCCGCAAGGGAGACCATCGTGTCCCGTACCCGTGCCCTCACCGCCCTCACCGCCCTCGGTGCCTTCCTGCTCCTCGGCATCGGCAGCGCCCAGGCCGACGACGGCGCCGGAGCCGGCAACGGCTCCAACGCCAGCGTGGTCAGCGACTGGGGCTCCGGAAACGTGGTCGGCAGCGTGACCGGCAACGGCAACCACAGTCAGCAGACCGCCACCGGCGGCGGTGGCAGCAACCAGAACGACTCCGTCGGCGTGGCCGGCAACTCCGGCAACGTCGGCACCCTGCAGGGCAACCTCAACTTCCTGCACTCGGTGCGGTGGCATAGCTGACGCTTCGTCAGACATCGACCGGGGCGAGCCGTTCGCGGCCCGCCCCGGCCTGTTCCGGCGTGGCGTGCCCGGGCGCCGGGGCGGGCTTGCGGACCAGCAGCAGCACGAGCAGGCCGCCCGCGATCCCCAGCGCACCGGCCAGCAGGTAGCTGGCGCGCAGCCCGTCGGCGAACGCCCCGTCCACCAACGCCCGGACGTTGGCGTGAAGTTGGGAATCCGAGCGGTCGATCACCCCGGCCGCCCGGCCGCCGGCCAGCGCGTCCGCGAGCGGCCGGGGATCTGCCGCGCCCCGGGAGCGCAGCCCGTCCGACAGACCGTTCTGGAAGGCCACCCCGAGCAGCGCGATGCCCAGCGCGTTGCCCAGCTGGCGGGCGGTGTTGACGGCTCCGGCCGCCATCCCGCCGCGCTCCGGCGGCACCGCCGCCATCGCGGTGGCGGAGAGCGCGGGCACCGTCACCCCGACGCCGATGCCACTGACCGCCAGGCCGGGCAACAGCACCGGCCAGCTGGAGCCGGCCCCGACCATCGCCTGCAGCAGCGCACCGGTGCCGATCAGCAGCAGGCCGAGCCCGATCGTCAGGCGCGGGGAGACCGCGTGCAGCCGCCGCCCGGCCCCGGCCGACACCAGGCAGGAGGCCACGCTCATCGGCAACAGCGCCAGGCCGGCCGTCACCGGGCCCATCCCGCGCACCGACTGCAGCCAGAGCGAGGTCAGACCGAAGTAGGAGAAGGCCGCGCCGGACAGCAGCAGCCCGCCCAGCAGCACCCCGGCGAAGGACGGCCGGCGGAGCAGCGCGAGGTCGAGCATCGGGCGCACGGTGCGCCGCTCGACCAGCACGAACGCGACCAGCGCCAGCGCACCGAGGGCGAGCAGGCCGAGGGTGGTGGCCGAGGTCCAGCCGTTGTCGCCGCCACGGACCAGGGCGAAGGTCACCGCGCCGGTGGCCACCGTGAAGGTCAGCAGGCCGGGCAGGTCCACGCCGCGCGCGTGCGGGTTGCGGGACTCCCCGACGTACCGCAGGGTGATCAGCACCGCCAGCGCGCTGACCGGCAGGTTGACGAAGAAGATCCAGCGCCAGTCCAGGTGCTGGGTGAGCAGACCGCCCAGTACCGGTCCGGCCGCCGCCGCGGCACCGCTCACCGCGCCCCAGACGCCGAACGCCACCCCGCGGTCGCGCCCGTGGTAGGTGCTGTTCAGCAGGGCCATGGTGGTGGCGAACATCGCCGCGCCGCCGATCCCCTGAACGGCCCGGAAGGCGATCAGTGTCCCCGGTCCGGTGGCCAGCCCGCAGGCCAGCGAGGCCGCGGCGAACAGCACCAGCCCGGCGACGTAGACCCTGCGCCGGCCCACCAGGTCGGCCAGCGACCCGGCGCCCATCAGCAGCGCCGCGAGCGCGAGCGCGTAGCCGTCCATCACCCACTGCAGCTCGGCGAACGAGGTGTGCAGGCCGGACGCCATGTCCGGCAGTGCGACCGTCACCACGGTGACGTCCACCAGCAGCATGAAGGCGCCCAGGCAGACCGCGATCAGCGGCAGCCACTTTCTCATCGGTTCACTCCGTTTTGCTCCGTCCGGCTCGGTCCCCGGTCCGGTTTCGACGTCTGGAAAGCTCGCATCCGCTGCGGCTCCGGCCTACTCCGGCGCCCGCTGGATGGCGGAATCCGACATTCGCCGCCGTGGGATGATGGAAAGCGTGTCTGCCAGCGAGTCCATCGCCCCCGCCCTCGACCTGCTGGACCAGCGTCTGGTGCAGGCCCTGGAGGTGGACGGCCGGGCCCCGTTCGCCAGGCTGGCGAGTGTGCTCGGCGTCTCGGACCAGACGGTGATCCGCCGCTACCGCCGGCTGCGCGGCGACGGGCTGCTCCGGGTGGTCGGCCTGCCGGTGGGACCACGGGTCGGGCTGCTGGAGTCCTGGCTGCGGGTGCAGTGCACCCCGGACGCGGCGGTGGCGGTCGCCGACGCCCTGGCCCGCCGCCCCGACATCGCCTGGGTTACCCTCAACTCCGGTGGCACCGAGGTGACCTGCGTGACCCGGGCGCGCAGCAGGGAGGACCGGGACACCCTGCTGCTGCAGAAGCTGCCGCGCACCCAGCGGGTGACGGCGGTGAGCGCGCACTCGGTGCTGCGGGTCTTCAGCGGCGGCCCGGACCACCGGGGGACGCATCTGCTGACCGCCGAGCAGATCGCGGCGCTGGCCCCGGTGGTCCACCCCACCACGGACCGGGTTCCGCTGGACGCCGCCGACCGGGCACTGTTCGCCGCGCTGACCCAGGACGGCCGGGCCAGCTACGCCGAGCTGGCCCGCGCCACCGGCCTGTCGGAATCCACCGTGCGCCGGCGGGCCGAACAGTTGCGGGACTGCGGGGCGCTCTACTACGACGTGGAGATCGACAGCACCCTGCTCGGTTACCAGAGCGCCGCGGTGTTGTGGGCCACCGTCGCGCCGGCCGACCTCGCGGCGGTGGGCGCGGCACTGGCGGAACACCCGGAGGTCGCGTACGCGGCGGCCGTCACCGGGCCGGCGAGCCTGGTCGCGGTGCTGGTGTGCAGCGACAACGAGGCGCTGTACGAGTACCTCACCGGCCGGCTCGGGGCGCTGCCGGCGATCCAGCGGGTCGAGCTGACCCAGGTGATCCGGCAGGTCAAACGGGCCGGGATGCGGTTGGAGGGGCACCGGCTGGTGGAGCCCTAGCCAGGACTGGCCCAAAGCTCCGCCGGCAGGCCCAGGACGGCGTGCGCGAGGTGGTCCAGGCACGGGGTGAGGGCGGGGTCGGCGAGCCGGCCGGGGTGCCGGACGGCGTCGTTGACCAGGCCGAACATCGCGTGGACGCGGATCCGGGCCTCGGCGTTGTCGTAGCCGGGACGGACCTGCCGGAGCAGGTCGACCCAGATCCGCAGGAAGTCGCGGCGGAAGTCGAGGGCCGCCTTGCGGTCGGGCTCGCCGAGCCGGTCGGTCTCGCTGACCATGGCGCCCAGGTAGTGGTGGTGGCGCCGGGCGAAGTCCAGGTAGGCGCCGAGGCCGCACTCCAGCGCCTCGGCGGGGGTGGCGGCGCCGGCGATCGCCCCGGTCACCTCGTGCCAGAGCCGCTCGCGGGACCGGACCAGGGCGGCGGCGAGCAGCTCGGCCTTGGTCGGGAAGTGCTTGTAGACGCTCGGGCCGGCGATGCCGACCGCGGCGCCGAGCCGGTCGGTGGTGACGTTGTCGAAGCCGCGCTCGTGGAACAACCGGACGGCGGCGACCAGGAGTTCCTCCCGGCGGCCGGCCGGCGGCGGGTCCGGCGGGACGGGTCGGGCCGGCTGGCGCGCGGGGTGCCCGGCGCAGCGGACCGCGAGCAGCGCCAACAGCAGCTCGCGCAGCAGGCGTTCGAAACGTCGGCGCGGGGGCGCGAAGGTATGGTTGGACAGGCTCGCGCCCACCGAGAGCGCCGCCCAGAGCAGCGACTCGGCCTGCGCGGGGGCGAGTTCGGGACGGGCCGCGGTCAGCACCCGGGCCGCCCGGCGGACGTCGGCGCGCAAAGCCCGGCGCAGCTCGGCGCGTTGCGCGGGCGGGAGCAGGCGGGCGTCGCGTTGCCAGAGCGTGCCGAGCGCCCGCTGGTCGAGCGCGACCCGGGCCAGCCGCTCGGCCAGCGCGGCCGGACCGGCGGCGCCGGCAGCCGCTTCGGCGGCGGCGGATTCGGCGGCGGCGACGGCCCGGGCGAGTTCGTCCAGACCGGCCCGGACGGCCTGCCGCAGCAACTCCGGTTTGCCCCGGTAGTGCCGGTACAGCGCAGGGGCGGTGATGCCGACCGCCGCGGCCACGTCGGCCATCGAGACCTGGTGGTAGCCGTGGCGGTGGAACTGCTCGGCGGCCACCGTCAGGATCTGGGTCCGCCGCCCGCGCGGACGCCGCGCCGGTGCCGCGACCTCTCGTGCCATTCCCACCCCCTCGCCGCCACGCCCGAGATCCGGCTACCCATGATTCACATAAAGCGCTCGGAGGTCCACCCGCGGAGAGCCCCCGGGCCCGCGCCGACTCTGGACAGCGAAGCTACCGAGGATTAACTTGGCCAGCGATCACCCTGCGCCGAGAGGAGCGCCACCGTGCGCCGCACCGTGTACAACGAGGACCACGAGGCGTTCCGGAGCACCATCCGGGACTTCATCGCCCGTGAGGTCGTCCCGGTCTACGAGAACTGGGAGGCCGACGGCCACCCGCCGCGCTCGTTCTACCGGAAGCTGGGCGAGTTGGGCGTCTTCGGCATCGAGGTGCCGGAGGAGTACGGCGGCGCGGGCGAGACCGGCTTCAAGTACCAGGCCGTGATCACCGAGGAGGTCGCCCGGGCGGGCGTCAGCTTCGGCTCCTCCGGGGTGCACACCGGCCTGGTACTGCCGTACCTGCTGGAGTACGCCAACGAGGAGCAGAAGCGGCGCTGGCTGCCCGGCTTCATGTCGGGCGACATCATGACGGCCATCGCGATGACCGAGCCGGGCACCGGCTCCGACCTGGCCGGGATCACCACCACCGCCAAGCTCTCCGCGGACGGCACGCACTACGTGCTGAACGGCGCCAAGACCTTCATCACCGGCGGCGTGCTGGCCGACCTGGTGCTGGTGGTCTGCCGGACCAGCCCGTACGACCCGGCGAACCGCCGGGCCGGGCTGTCGATCCTCTGCGTGGACACCCAGTCCGAGGGCTACAGCGTCGGCCGCAAGCTCCAGAAGATCGGCCTGCGCACCTCCGACACCGCCGAACTCTCCTTCGTGGACGTCAAGGTTCCGGTGACGGACCTGCTCGGCGAGGAGGGCAAGGCCTTCAGCTACCTGACCCACAACCTGGTGCAGGAACGGCTGGCGATCGCCGTCGGCGCCTACGCGGCGGCCGCGGCGGGCATCAACTTCGCCGTCCAGTACGTCAGGGACCGCAAGGTCTTCGGCCAGCCGGTCTCCGAGTTCCAGAACACCAAGTTCACCCTGGCCGACTGCAAGTCGCAGGTGACCGCGATGCAGGCGGTCGTGGACCAGGCCCTGGAGCTCTACCAGAACGGCGAGTTGACGGTCGCGGACGCTGCCGAGGCGAAGCTGTTCTGCACCGAGGCGGCCTCCGTGGTGATCGACAAGTGCCTCCAGCTGCACGGTGGTTACGGCTACATCCTGGAGTACCCGATCGCCCGGCTCTACACCGACAACCGGGTGTTCCGGATCTACGGCGGGACCAGCGAGGTGATGCGCACCATCATCGCCAAGTCCCTGGGCCTGTAGCCGGGCTCCGGTCCCTTCGACCCTCGGCCGCCGCGGCGGCCGAGCAGCCGGGCGGGTCCCCCACCGCGCCATGCGCGACCGCCCGGTGGGGGGGGGGGGGGGGGGGGGGGGGGGGGGGGGGGGGGGGGGGGAGGGTGGGGGTGGGTGGGGGGGTGGGGGGGGGGGGGGGGGGGGGCGGAGGTGTTGTTTCGGGTGGGCGGAAGGGCGGGCTGGCCCCCCCCCCCCCCCCCCCCCCCCCCCCCGGCGCCCCCCCCCCCCCCCCCCCCCCCCCCCCCACCCCGTCCCCCTCTGCCCCGCCGTCCCCGCACCTCGTCAGGACCCCGCCGCGCCGCCGCCCCCGGAGGACGCCCATGACCGGCCCCGCGCCGTCCAGCACTTCGCTCGCCGTCGTCGCCCGGGTGCAGGCCGCGCTCGCGGCGCCCGGCACGCCGTTCGAGACCGTCGAGACCCCGCACGGGCGGCGTTACGTCAACGGGCCGGTCGTGCTGCGGGACCTCCTGGACGCCACCCGCGCCCACGGCGACCGCCCGTTCCTGCGGCTCGGCGACCGGGGCTACACCTTCGCCGAGCACCACGCCGCGGCCGCCGCACTGGCCCACCGTTGCCTGGAGCACTACGGCCTGCGCCCCGGCGACCGGCTGGCGATCGCCATGCGCAACCTCCCGGAGTGGCAGGTGGCCTTCTGGGCCGCCCAACTGGCCGGGCTGATCGCGGTGCCGCTGAACGCCTGGTGGTCCGCCGAGGAGCTGGGGTACGCGCTGGACGACTGCGCGCCCGGCCTGATCGTGGCCGACGCCGAACGCGCCGAGCGGCTCACCGGCTGGCTGGCCGGGCGGGGCGGCGAGCGGCCGTGGCTGCTGACGGTGGGAACGGCCGACGACCTTGCGGACGGAGGTCCGGGCTCGCGGACCGAGCGGTTCGCCGAGCTGCCGGCCCCCGCGGACGCCGTGGCCGCCCCGGACGTCGGGATCTCGCCCGAGGACGACGCGACCATCATGTACACCTCGGGCACCACCGGCCGCCCCAAGGGCGTGGTGGCCACCCAGGCCGCCTGGTGCGCGGCCGCCGTGAGCCCGCGGTTCTTCGGCGCGACCGCGGCGCTGACCGCCGGCCGCGACCCCGCCCAGGTCCCGCCGCAGACCGCCCTGATGACCTACCCGTTCTTCCACGTGGCCGCCTTCACCGCGCTCTTCCCGCTGATGGCGAACGGCGGGACGGCCGTGCTGATGCGCAGGTGGGACCCGGCCACCGCGCTGGAGCTGATCGCCAGGCACACGGTCACCACCTACTACGGCGTCCCGACCACCGCGCTCGGCCTGCTGGACGCCGCCGACCAGGCCGGCGACCCGCTGCCCGGCCTCGCGGTGATCAGCACCGGCGGCGCGGCCGCCCCGCCCGGCCTGGCCCGGCGGATCGCCCGGCGCTTCGCCGGCCGGGTCGAGGCCCGCAACGGCTACGGGCTGACCGAGACCTGCGGCGGGGTGATCGCCAACGTCGGCGCCCGCTACCTGGAGCACCCCGAGCGGGTCGGTCGGCCGGCCCCCGCCCTGGAGGTCCGGATCGCCGGCCCGGCGGGCGAGCCGCTGCCCGAGGGCGCGGTCGGCGAGCTGTGGCTGCGCGGGCAGGCGGTCTTCCGCGGCTACTGGAACCAGCCGGAGGCCACCGCGGCCGTGCTCAGCGACGGCTGGTTCCGCACCGGCGACCTGGCCCGGCTGCACGACGGCGAGATCTGCGTGGTCGACCGGCTCAAGGACCTGGTGATCCGCGGCGGCGAGAACGTGTACTGCGTGGAGGTGGAGGGCGTGCTGCAGGACCACCCGGCGGTCGCGGACGCGGCGGTGCTGGGAGTGCCGCACCCGCTGCTCGGCGAGGAGGTCGCGGCGGTGGTCCGGCTGCGCCCGGGCACCCGCGCCGACGCCGGGGAGCTGCGCGGGCACGTCGCGGCGCGGCTGGCGGCGTTCAAGGTGCCGGCGCACGTGGTGTTCCGCGGCGGAGCGCTGCCGCGGAACGCGACGGGGAAGGTGCTCAAGCGGCAGCTGCGCGGGGAGGTCCTCGCGCAGCTGCGGCCCTAGTTCTCGGGCGCGGCGTTGCGCCAGGCGTCCAGGCCGGCCTGGGAGGCCGCCCGGGCCTGCGCGAGGGTGCGGGCGGCGCGCTCGGCGGGGTGGGTCTCCAGCTGCCGGATCCAGCCCCGGCCCGCGGTGGCCAGTGCCACGCCGACCAGCGCGGTGCCCAGGAGCCCCGCCACCGCGCCGACCCCGCCGAGCAGCAGCCCGGCACCGAGCAGCTTCCGGTTCGGCTGGAAGCCGGTGAGGATGTTCTGATTGGTCGTCATGGGCCCACCATCGGCGAGGGCGCCCCGGCCCGCACTCCGGGGCGGTCCGACCGGGCGGTCGGACCTGCGGCCTGACCAGGTGGTTCGGGTAACATTCGGCGGGTAGTGGTTCAGACCACGAAGTAACGGTAAATCCGTGCGGCGAACGGCCGTCACCGGGTCTTTGACCAGCGTTTCCCGACCGGTGTATACGTCCAGCCGCCGGGACAGGCATACTGGCGGTGTCGGGCGGCCCGCCCGGCTGCAACGGCGAGTAAACCGAAGGGACCGGTGGTCAGGGATGTTCCGCAACGGTCTGGAGCCCTGGCACCTCCTGGTGGTGCTGGCTGTCCTCATCCTGCTGTTCGGCTCGAAGAAGCTGCCCGAGATGGCTCGCGGGCTGGGCAAGTCCATGCGCATTCTGAAGGCCGAGACCAAGGCCATGCGTGAGGAGGACACGCCGAGCGCCGGGGGCACGGCCGCCTCGACCGCCACCGAGCAGCCCCGTCCGGCGGTGGAGCCGGTCAACGTCACCAAGGCCGAGGAGACCAGGCCCACCAACACCACGGCCTGAGGCCCGGGCGCCCCGGGCCGCGCAGACCTCCCGAAGCCCCCGCCGTCACCGGACGGCGGGGGCTTCGGTCCGCCCGGGCGGGCGGCCCGGGCACGGTCCGCCCGGGCGTAGGCGTTCGAGTGGCCGTCCGGTGCGTCCCGGTGTCTGCTGGCAGGCATGGGCAGCGTCCCCCCGCCACCGAGCGTCCCGCCACCGCCGGCAAGCCCCCCACCGCCCGGGCCGCCGCCGCCCAGCCCCGCGGGGGTCCCCCCGGCCGGAGGGCGGGGCGGTTCGGGCCGGCGCCCCGCCTCGCTGCTGGCCGTGCTGCTGATCGTGCTCGGCTGTCTGGCCCTGCCACCCGCCCTGGTGGCCTTCTGGACCCGCTACGAGCTGGCCGACCCCGGCCGCTACCTCGCCGCGGTCGCCCCGCTCGCCCAGGACCCGGCGGTCCGCGCCGCCGTCATCGACCGGTCGACCGGAGCCGTCGTGCAGGCCGTGCTCAACAGCTCCGGCGCGACGGGCAACGTGATCAGCGGGGTGCTGACCGGTCCGCTGACCTCCTTCGTGCAGGGCGAGGTCGCCTCGGTGGTGGACAGCGACACGTTCACCACCATCTGGTTGGAGGTCAACCGCTCGGCGCACGCGGTCTTCGTCCAGCGGGTGACCGGCCAGGGCAACGGTGCGGTGAAGGAGCAGGGCGACCAGGTGACGCTCGACCTGGCGCCGCTGATCGACCAGGTGAAGACCAAGCTGGTGGCCGACGGGCTGTCGATCGCGGCCCAGATCCCGACCGTGCACACCAGCTACGTACTGATCAGCTCCAGCAGCCTGCACACCGCGCGCGCGGTCTTCCGGGCGCTGAACGCGGTCGGGTACTGGCTGCTGCCCGCGGCGCTGGTCTGCGCGGGGGCGGGGGTGCTGCTGGCGGTCCGGCGACGGCGGGCGCTGGTCGGCGCCGCACTCGGGTTCACGGCGGCCGCGGTGCTGCTCGGCATCGGCCTGACCGCCGTCCGGGCGTACTACCTCGGCCGGCTGCCCACCGACGTGGACCGGGCCGCCGCCAGCGCGTACTACGAGGCGCTGGTCCGGTTCCTGCGCGCGTCCGCCCGGATCGCCGCCGCACTCGGCGCGCTGGCCGCGCTGGCCGGCTGGCTGACCGGGCCCGGGCCGCGCGCGACCAGGATCCGCCGGCGCTGGCAGGGGGCGGGTGCCACGGTCCGCCGGGGGGCGGTCAGCGTCGGGCTGCGGCTCGGGCCGGTCGGGCGGCTGATCCACCGCTGCAAGGCCTGGCTGGCCTGGACGGCGGTGCTGGCGGCGGCGCTGATCCTGGTGCTCTGGAGCTACCCGGGCTGGACGGTGGTGCTGGTCCTGGCGGGCGGGCTGCTGGTGGTGCTGGCGCTGTTGGAGGTGCTGGCCGACCCGGGGGACGGTCGGCCGGCGGACCGGGGGGCGGTCAGCCGCCGGGCCTGACGATCCCGGCGCGATAGGCGTAGCGGACCGCCTGGGCGCGGTCGCGGGCACCGGTCTTCGCGAAGATCCGGTTCACATGGGTCTTCACGGTGGCCTGGCCGAGGTAGAGGCGCTGGGCGATCTCCGTGTTGGAGAGCCCCTCGGCGATCAGCACCAGCACCTCGCGCTCGCGGTCCGTCAGCCCTCCCCCGGCCTCCGGCCCGGGGGACCCCCAGGTGGGCGGGGCGACCGCGGTGCCCGCCGCGGCCGTGGGGGTCGGTGCGGCGGGCGCGGCAGCCGTGGCACCCGGCAGCGCGCCGCCGGCGACCGCGGCCACCAGGCGCTGCTGGACCACCGGGTCCATGGACGTCTGCCCGGCGCGCACGGCCCGGATCGCCTCCTCGATCCGCTCCGAGCCGGCGTCCTTGGTCAGGTAGCCCTTGGCGCCGGCCCGCAGCGCTGGGAAGATCGACGCGTCGTCCGCGTAGGTGCTGAGGATCAGCACCGGGGTGTCGGGCAGCTGCTCGGCCAGCGCGGCGGTGGCGGCGATGCCGTCCATCACCGGCATCGAGAGGTCCATCAGGACGACGTCCGGCTGATGCTCCAGCGCGACGGCCAGCGCCTCCGCGCCGTCGGCGGCCAGTGCGACCACCACCATGCCCTCGTTCAGGCCGACCAGCAGGGCCAGCCCGTCCCGGGTCACCCGCTGGTCGTCGGCGATCACCACTCGGATCACGTCCCCGTCCTCCCTGCCCTCTCCAGCCCGGCTGATCATGCCGGGACCTCCATCACGACCCGCCAGCCCTCGCCGGCCGGCCCGGCATCGCCGGAGCCACCCACCCTGGCCAGCCGCTCGCGCATGCCGCGCAGGCCGTTCCCGCCGCCCCCGGTACCGCCCGGGCCGGCCGGCAGCGGGCCCCCCGCGCCGCCCGGGCCGTTGGCGACGGTGACCACCAGCCGGTCCGTCCGGTACTCCACGAGCACCTCGGCCGCGGCGCCGCGGCCGTAGCGGGCCACGTTGGTGAGCGCCTCCTGGACGCCCCGGTAGAGCGCGAAGCCCGCCTCGGGCTCGCAGCGGCGCGGCGCGCCGCGGACCTCGAACCGGATGGTCAGGTCGAGGTCCCGGCGGCTGCGCTCGACCAGCGCCGCCAGGTCGTCGAGATCCGGCAGCCGGTCGCCGCGCAGCGCGCCGACCGCCTGCCGGGCCTCCTGCAGGCCCTCCCGGGTCAGCTCGACCGAACGGTCGATGACCTGCTGGAGCAGCGGCGCGACCTGGTCGCGCTCGGCGAGCCGGCGGGCGCCCTCCAGCTGGATCGCCAGCGCGGACAGCGACTGGGCCAGGACGTCGTGCAGCTCCCGGGCGATCCGGGCCCGTTCGGCGCCGGCCGCGGCCCGGGTCTCGGCCTCCCGGGCGTCCTCCAGCTCGGCCAGCAGCAGCTCGGTGCGGTCCTGGCTCTCCCGGCTGCGCCGCATCAGCTCGGCGGTGACCGCGAGCACCAGGCAGAGCAGCACCGCCGCCGCGGCGCTGGCGAGCGGATAGCTGGAGGTCAGCGCCAGCAGCACGGCGAGCGCGGCCACGATCGGCCCGCTGACCAGCCAGGCCGGGCGGGGCGGCAACAGCACGAAGGCGAACATCGCGGCGGCCGCGACCGGGACCTCGGAGAGCCCGCCGGACGGATCCAGGGCGGAGAGGACCAGCCCTCCTCCCCCGAGGAGCAGCACCAGCACCACCCGCCCGGCCGTCCCGAGCCCGGCGGCGCGGCCCAGGCCGGTGACGAGCAGCGGGACCGCGCAGCAGAGCAGCGCCAGGAGGACCAGCAGGCCGTGGCCGGTCAGGCCGGGCGGACTGTCGCTGGTCAGGGCACAGGCGAGGATCACCGCGAGCAGCAGCCAGTTGATCGGGCGCAGCCGGTCTCCCTGGCGCTGCTCGCGTTCGCGCACGCGCAGCCTGGCCGCGGCGATCCGGGCGCTCTCGGTGGCGGCCGGCGCGCCGATGCCGGCGGTGACCGCGCCGGCCGGGTCAGCGGTGTCGGCGGGCCGTGCCGCCGGCGGTCGGTCCCGGTCCTGCGCTGCGCTCGCCATGTCAGGCAGCTTAGGGACCCGGCGCAGGTGGCGGCCAGTGCCGGCGGCCCAGCGGGCAGGGGCGCTCACGGCCCGACCGGGACGGCCGGCCGGGTCGGGCCACCGCGAGGGTACGAGGTGTCGTCGTGCATGGCACCAGGGTGCCGCCGATTCCGGCCGTGGTCGTCCACGCGAAGGTTGATCCGAGGTTGATTCGAGGATCAACCCAAGGGTTGACGCCGCCGCGGGTGCAGAACGTGATCGTCGCGCGCGATGGTGACCGACGGCGGCCGCGCGGCCGGCGCCACCGGAGCATGTTGCCACAGGCCCCGGTGGCGCCGGATGGCATCGGGGCAGCTTCGGTCTGGCTGCTCCGGGCACTGGAGACGGCGCTGCGCGCCCCCTAGGCTGGGGTCATCGCCGCTGTTCACGGGCGGGGGCAGCGATGCGCCGTGAGTCCGCGGCGTGCCGTGAGCGCCGTCGGTCCGGGGTGTCGATTGTCGAGCTGTCGGTCACCGGGCCGTCGGTGACGGGGTGGCCGATCGCCGGAGGCGTCGATGACCCGGCTGCCGGTCGTCGGGCCGTCATCCATCGGACTGCCGGTCCGCCGGTAGGAGCCACCGGCTCGCGGGCGGGACGCGCCGGCCGCGGGCGGGAGAGGGGAGCCACGCCATGCGGGTCGGGGAGTTGAGCAGCCGGACCGGGATCCCGGTGCCCACGATCAAGTACTACCTGCGCGAGGGGCTGCTTCCGGCGGGCGAGCTGACCTGCCCCAACCAGGCGCAGTACGGCGAGCCGCACATCCGGCGGCTGAAGCTGGTCCGGGCCCTGGTGGACGTCGGCGGCCTGTCGATCGCCGCCGCCCGGCAGGTGCTGGGCGCGCTGGACTCGCCCGACGTCCCGCTGCACACCACGCTCGGCGTCGCACGGCGCGCGGCCGGGCCGCCCGCCCCGGCCGGCCCGTGCCGCAGCGGTCCGAGCTGGCAACGGGCGGTCGACGAGGCCGACGAGTGGCTGCGGCAGCGCGGCTGGCGGGTGGACCCGAACGGTCCGGCCCGCGCCTCGCTGGCCCAACTGCTGCTCACCCTGCGCGAACTGGGACAGGACGACCTGCTCGGGATGCTGGACGAGTACGCGGCCGCCGCCGAACGGCTGGCGGCGGCCGAGTTGGCGCTGGTCGGCCGGCAGCCGGACCCGGACGGGCGGCTACAGGCCGCCGTGCTCGGTACCGTACTGGGCGACACGCTGCTGGTCACGCTGCGGCGGCTGGCCCAGGAGGACGCCTGCCGGCGGGAGTTCGCGGTCTAGTCGACCGAGCCGGGTCAGTTCCCCCCGTTGTCACCGTCGTTGGCGTTGACACCCGCACCGTTCCCCAACGTGTTGATGATCGTGCCCAGTTGGCGCTGCCATCCGCTGCTGGTGGCACCGTCCACCGCGTGCTTCTTGACCAGGTCGCGCACCTGCCGCTGGGCGCCGCGCAGTTGCTGGAGGGCGTCCTGCGACCTACCGGCGGTGAGCGCGGCGGAGGCCGTGTCCAGCGTCTTGAGCAGCGCGGCCTGACGGTCGGCGGACAGCGCGGACTGGGCCACCTCGGCGCGCAGTGCGGTGAGTTCGGCGCCGGCCCGACCGGCCGGGCCGGCGGTGGTCGGTACGAGCGGCAGGGCCGGCCCGCTCGGCAGCTGTCCCGGCGCGCCGACCGGCGCCGCACCGGCTCCCGGAGCCCTGCTCGTCGCGGCCGCCGAGGTGCCGGCGGCCGAGCGCGAGCCGACCGGCGTGCCACCGTTCGAACCGGCGAACGCGAAGGCCCCGACCACCACGACGCCGAGCAGTCCGGCGGCGCCGAGCAACAGCGCCGGGGTGCGCGAGCGGCGCGGCGCCGGGCCGTCGGCCGGCTGGTACGGTGCGTCCGCCTCCGGCATCGACGCCATCACCGAGGTCGGCGCGCCGGGCGGGCGGAATCCGGCCGGCTGCTGCGGCGGCAGCACGCTGGTCCGGCCCGCGTCCGGGTCGAACCGGCCGAACCCGTCGCCCTGCGCCGGTATCGCCGAGGTCAGCAGCTCGGTGGTGCGGTTGACGGCCCCCGCGACCGGCACCGCCGCGAGCAGCTCGGCCCGGGCCGCGGCGGCGTCCGCCGGTCGGTCCGCGGGCCGCTTCGCCAGCAGCCGCAGCACCGCCGCGTCCAGCGCGGGCGGCACGTCCGGCCGGTGCCGGCTCGGCGCCACCGGCTCTTCGCTGACCTGCTTGAACGCGATGCCGACCGGCGTCTCGGCGGTGAACGGCGGCTCACCGGTGAGCATCTCGACCAGCACGCAGCCCAGCGCGTAGAGGTCGGCCCGGCCGTCCACCTCGGCCGCGGTGGCCTGCTCGGGCGAGAGGTAGGCGGCGGTGCCGAGCACGGTGGCGGTCTGGGTGAGCTGCTGGCCGGAGGCGCTGGCCCGGGCGATGCCGAAGTCGACGACCTTCACCCCGCCGTCGTCGGTGATCATGATGTTGCCCGGCTTGATGTCACGGTGCACCAGGCCGGCCGCGTGGGCCACCTCCAGCGCCTCGCAGACCGCGGCGGCCACCCCGACCGCGCGCTCCACCGGCAGCGGGCCGCCCTCGGCGAGCAACGAGCTGAGCGAGCGGCCGCGGACCAACTCCATCACGATGTACGCGGAGCCGGCGTCCATGCCGGAGTCGAAGACCATGGCGATCCGTGGGTGCACCAGCATCGCGGCGTGCTGCGCCTCGCGGGCGAACCGCTCGGCGAACCGTGGGTCCTCGGCCAGACCGCCGTTGAGCACCTTCACCGCGACCGGGCGGTTCAGCACCCGGTCCACCCCGTGCCACACGGTGGCCATGCCACCGACGCCCAGCGCGCCGACGAGTTCGTAGCGGCCGTTCAACGCCCGTCCGATCACGTGGTCCCGCTCCCTGTCCTCGGTCGGCCGGGGCTCCCGCTCGCGCCCGACACCCGGCCATGATCCGGCATCTTCCCTCCGGGTGCGGCGGCGGGGCCGCGCCTCGCCGGCCACCGTACCGAGCCCGGGCCGGGTCTCACAGCCCGGAACACCGTCCGGACGGGCCGGAGCCGGTGCTAGCGTCGCTGCCACTCCCCCTCTCCCAGGAGGACTTTCGATGACCACCGCGCTGAACTCCGCCGGGCCGGACTCCGCCGCTCTGGACTCCGCCGGGCCCAACTCCGCGGCACCGCTCGACGCCGGGCCGCTGCTCCACGCCCGGGACGTCGACGTGGTCCGGGACGGGCGCCACCTGCTCCGCTCGATCTCACTGACCATCCGGCCCGGCGAGCACTGGGCGGTGCTCGGCGCCAACGGCGCGGGCAAGAGCACCCTGCTCGCCCTGCTCGGTGCCGTCTCGCACCCCACCCGGGGCGAGGTGCACGTGCTCGGCCGTCGGCTCGGCCGGGTGGATCTGCGCGAACTCCGGTCGTACCTGGGCCATGTGAACCCACGCCACCCGTTGCGCTCACCGCTCAGCGTGCGCGAGGTGGTGCTGACCGGCCTGACCAACAGCGTCGAGCCCGCGCCGCGTTGGACCCCGAGTGCCGAACAGCTCGCACACGCCGACGAGTTGATCGCCGCCCTCGGCATGGCCGCGCGTTCCGGTGCGTCCTGGACCACGCTCTCCCAGGGCGAGCGCGGCCGTACCCTGATCGCCCGCGCCCTGATGCCCGAGCCACGCCTGCTCCTGATGGACGAGCCGGCCACCGGTCTCGACCTCACCGCCCGCGAGCAACTCCTCGACAGTCTCGACGAGTTGCGCGAGCGACACCCGGCGCTGGCGAGCGTCCTGGTCACCCACCACCTGGAGGAGCTGCCGACCAGCACCACGCATGCCCTGCTGCTCCGGGACGGCGAGTGCGTGGCGACCGGCGAGGTCGGCGACGTCCTCACCACCGACCTGGTCAGCGCCTGTTTCCGCCACCCCGTCCGGATCACCCGCGAGGACGGTCGCTGGGCCGCCCGCGCGGCGGGGCGACGTACGACGGGGCAAGCCACGACAGGGAGGCGTACGGCGGGGCTTACGGTGGGGCGTCCGACGGCTCCGCTCGACGGCCTGCCTCAGTAGCCGCCCCCTTGTCGGTTGCCCGCCAGGCCACGCGGGCTCGCGAGGCGTTCCCGCCCTTCGGCCCTCCGGACCACCGGGCCGGATGCGCTTCGTCCGGCCGGTGACCGGCGCGGTGATCTTCACGTCGGCGGCCGGCCGGCCGATCGACGGCGAACCCAACCGGTCTGCGCGACGACTCGGCGATGATATTGACAGGCGGATTATCTAAGTACTTAATTAAGTACTTAGATGCCGCCTTGCCGGGCACCCCATCGAGAGAGGACACCCGCCATGACCGTCCGTTCGACCGGCCCCAGAGCTGGGCCCTGGACATCGCCCTCGCCCAGGGCGGCTTCGACGCCCTGCATCCCCAGGCCAAGGGCACCCTGGAGCAGCTCGGCCACGACCACACCGACTTCGACAAGGTCTTCGAGCTGGTCCGCAGTGGGGCCATGCTCCCCAAGGCCTGGGCCACCGTGGCCGGACAGGCCGAGGAACGCGCCGCCCACCACGAGCGCGGCGGCTTCGCGCAGACCGCCGCCGACCTGTACGTGCGCGCCTCGGTGATGTGGGGCCGCGCGCAGTACTCGATCTTCGATGCCACCGACCCGCGCAAGCTCGCCTTCCGCGAGCACGCCAACCACTGCGTCGAGCGCCTGGGCGCGCTGCGCGACAACCGGGTGCGCCGCGTCGTCCTCGACTTCGAGGGCAAGCAGATCTTCGCCCTGCTGCACCTGCCGGCCGGCGAGGTCCGCAACGCCCCCGCGGTGATCCTCGGCCCGGGGATGGACATGATCAAGGAGGACTACATCTACGCGGCCGAGCGGTACTACACCTCGCGCGGCATCGTCGCCCTGTCCATCGAAGGGCCGGGCCAGGGCGAGAGCCGGGCCAACGGGCTGACCGTCGACCTCACCAACCACGAGCGCGCTATCAGCCGCTACATCGACCACCTGGCCTCGCTCCCGGAGGTCGACCCGGCCCGGATCGGCATGTTCGGCATCTCGATGAGCGGCTACTGGGGCTCGCGCGCCGCCGCCACCGACCGCCGCCTCGCCGCGCTGGCCGCCTTCGAGGCCGTCACCGGCGACTTCACCACCATCTTCGAGCGCGCCCAGCCCACCTTCAAGAACAACTACATGTTCATGGCCGGCTACACCGACGAGGACGCCTTCGACACCGAGTTGGTCGCCCGGATGCCGCTGGGCGACCTGGTCCAGGAGATCACCTGCCCGGTCGTCTACGGCATCGGCGAGTTCGACGAACTCACCGTGCTGGAGCAGGCACTGGCCAACTACGAGCGGGTGCGGGCACCCAAGGAGATGCGCGTCTACGAGAACGAGTTCCACCCGCTGGGCGGCACCGCCGCCGAGGTCTTCCGGTTCGGCGCCGAGTGGGTCGAGCGCGCCCTGAACGGCGAGTTCGCCGAGCCGGGCCGCGACGTGCGGCACTACGTCCACAGTGACGGCCGCACCACCGACGGCACCGCCAACCCCACCTGGTGGCTCGACACCGTGCCCGCCCGGATCACCGACGCCCGCCAGGCGTGACACCACCGGCGCCGATCGTCGGGGCGGCGAGCGAGGGCGCCCCGCCCCGACGGGAGGGAGACCCGACAACCCGGCGACCCGCCCGCCCGCGGGTCGAAGAACGTGCCGGTGCCCGTCACCCGGCCGGCCCGTCGAGCGGAGTCACGGTGCCGCATCAGGCGACGTTCGCCCTGCTGGTCGGACGGACCCCTGTGGCCACCGGCGCGGCGAGTTCCTTCGTCATGAAGACGCGGCTGGTGCCCGGCGGATCGCACGGGACCTCGCCCAGCTCTCGCCAGCCGTGCTTCCGGTAGAACCCGGGGGCCTGGAAGCTGATCGTGTAGAGCACCGCCACGTGGCAGCCGCGTGCGCGGGCCTCCTGCTCGGCGTGTCGAAGTACCTGGCTGCCGAGCCCGCTGCCGCGCAGTTCGGGCGGGAGGAAGAGGAGGTCGACGAAGAGCAGCCCGAGCGAGGTGCGCCCGGTCAGTCCGCCGATCACCTCGTGCGTCTCGGGATCGCGGACCAGGACGGCGAGCGGTCGCCGGTCGTCGATTCCCGTCCTCTCGGTGTTGAACCGGTCCAGGGCCTCGGAGATGAACGCCAGGTCCGCGGGCCGCGGGGCATCGGTGACATCGAGGTCCGCCCGGGTCTCGGGGCGCGGTGGCGCGCTGTCGGTCGTGTCGGATTCGGACATGGATCCTCCGGTGCGGTGGGCGGGGTTGGCGGGACGTCCGGTGCGGGGCGTGTTCCGCGCACGTCGACGACGCTAGGGCGATGACGCTTCGGCGGGCGCCGAAGCGTCATCGGTGACAATCGGATGCGTGGACGTTCGGCGCGCGGATGACGTGGGTGTGGACCTGGCGGCCGTGGCCCGGCTGCTGGCCGATGGGACCCGGGCCGCCTTCTGTCTGGCGCTGCTGGACGGCCGGGCCTGGACGGCGACCGAGCTGGCGCGTCATGCCGGGGTCGCGGCGTCCACCGCGACCGAGCACCTGAACCTGCTCGTGCGCGGCGGGCTTCTCGTCGAGGAGCGGCACGGACGCCATCGCTACGTGCGGCTGGCCGGCACCAGGGTGGTCGAGCTGATCGAGAGCCTTGCCGCGCTGGCCCCGCACCGCGCCGCCCCGGCACGTTCGTTGGCGGCCGTCGGCCGTCGGCAGGCACTCGCCCGTGCGCGCCTGTGCTACGACCACCTGGCGGGAGCGGTCTCGCTGGCGATCACCGATGCGATGGCCGCGCGCGGGCTGCTCGAGTGGGGTCACGAGCCGGGGCTCACCGACGAAGGGGCGGCTTGGCTGGCCGCGGTCGGAATCACGCTGCCCAGCGGCTCGCGCAGGCCGCTGGTGCGTGCGTGCCTGGACTGGACCGAGCGCCGCCCCCACCTGGCCGGTGCCGTGGGCGCCGCTCTGTGCGGCCACGCGCTCGCCGTCGGCTGGATCACCCGGATCGGCACCACGCGCGCGCTGGCCGTCACCGACACCGGCCGGCGAGCGCTACACGAGCGACTCGGCCTGCCACTGGCGGATCACTGAGCCCATCGGGCAGGTGCCGGTGACGCGGGCGCCGGCGAACACGCTACGAGCCCGATCGCCGGACGGCGCGCGACGACGGGGCGAGAGGTGCCTGATGGCGGGCGATGCCTGCTGGCGAGTGGTGCCTGATGCGCTACTAGCTGGCGCCCGAGGCGGACGGCCGCTGCTTCAGCTTCTGCCACACGACCTCCAGCGCGGCGATGTCGTCATCGTCCAGGAGGTCGTTGAAGACCTCCGCGAGGGCTTCGCGGCGGGTGGCGTCCGCGGCACCGAAGGCGTCGCGCCCGGCGGCGGTGAGCGAGACGCGGACCGAGCGGGCGTCGTGCGGGGAGACGCTGCGCTCGACCAGGCCGCGCTCCCCGAGGGAGTCGATGACCCGGGAGACCTGGCTGCGACTGAGCAGGGTCTTCGCACCGAGGTCGGAGGCGGCGACGGGCTCGCTCTGGTCGTACAGCCAGAGCATGACCTCGAACCAGGAGAGCGGCAGGTCGTGTGCGCGCACCAGGGCTCGATCGACCCGGGCGCTCAGCGTGGTGCCGGCCCAGACCAGTCCGTAGAAGGCGTGGTCGCGGGCGGCGAGTTCGCCGAGGGTGATGTCGGTGCGTGGCATGGGTCGAGTCTAACGCGCGAGTTGCGTGCGCACACACGGATCTGCTTGTGCGTGCACACGCACGCAACTGGCCGCCGGTTGCGTGCGCGTGCACACAACATCCAAACCATTGCGTGCATGTACACGCACCCAATGCCCCTCGACTCGTGCGTGTACACGCAATGGCCCCTGTCCCCCACCCCCACAGCGGGGGGGGGGGGGGGGGGGGGGGGGGGGGGGGGGGGGGGGCGAAGCGGAAGGAGGGGGGACCCGGGGGGGGGGGAGCGCCCAGTGGGTCAGACCCCTCCTGGCGAGGAGCCGGCGG